>QQUO01000155.1 GCA_008501575.1 Pseudomonadota bacterium | reverse complement strand
AAAATATAAATAATGCACTTTGTAATATTTTTGAAGATTCTCGGGAATTAAATTGGGTTCTCTTTTTATAGTAGTATTCTTTTTTTAAATCTAAATCATCATCAAAATCATGAAATTCGCTTTCCCAGTTTTTAAGGATATCTATAAGCTCGCTAACATTATTTTTAATTACCTTAAAACAATCAATTAATTCAATGTTAATATCATTCAGTACAGCCTTTTCCATATTTGGGAATTTTTCTTGCATCCAAAAGAAAACAGCAGCACTGCCTGAGAATGGCTCGATATATGTGAAAGGTTGATGATGAAAAGACTCTGGTATTGATTTCTCAATCTGTTCAATTAACTGTGTTTTTCCACCAGCCCATTTTAAAAAAGGTTTTGCCATAATTGCTTTGAATTTTAGTTATAAACAATCTACCTAAGTGTTCCGCAATTGACAACCTTTATTTATTATTATAATTCCTTATGCGACTTATGGTGGTTTTTGGGCCCTTGGACGCCGTCATGAGGTCCTCGGGTCGTTGCCCGAGGATGACATTAGTCGTTTTTGGGTGGTGGGTGACAATATTTGTTGGTTAAAGACACTGGGCCCCGTGTGGCCTACAGGACGTAGGTGGCTTACAGGAAGTAAGTCTGCAACGTTAGCAGGATGCGATAGTTGCCTGTCACGATAAAATGGACTAGATAGTGACCGGGCACGGGGTGACTGGCGTCATTTTTGTTGATGGATAAGCTACACTTATGTTCGTTTCACGAACTGGGTGGCCTACATGGATGTGGGTCTGCAGCGTTAGCAGGATGCGGAAGCTGCCCCGTGTCACCAACATTAGGGCCCCTTAGGTCAGCCCGAGGACGTCGCGGTGTTTGAGGATTTGGACTGCGTCATGAGATCCTCGTGTCACCAACATTAGGGCCCCTTAGGGCAGCCCGAATACGTCGCGGTGGTTTGGAGTTTGGATAGCGTCATGAGATCCTCGGCTCGGAGGCCGAGGACGACTGTGTCGGTTATTTAATTGTCTTCATTGCTGTTTTTTAAAGACGCTGGACCCCGTGTCGGGGCACGGGGTAGAGGGCTTTATATTAATCTTCACTTTTGAAGCCCTCTACTTTTTTGTACATATAGAGGGAATACAGGATGGGGATGGTGGCGGTGGCGATGATGACGGTGATGAGGATGGTTTGTTGGTAGGGTGTTATTGGTGACAGCATCATTACCAGGCCGGCGATGATGAAGACCCAGGCGCTGAGGCGGTGGGTTTTGTACCAGACTTCGTCGCTGGCTAATGTCCAGGGTGTGCGGATGCCGAGGAAGAAGTTTTTCGGGATTTTTGTGAGGTAGTTGCCGATGATGATAAAGAGCAAACCGATACCGGACATAATCCAGGTGGTCATGTTAAAGTTTTGGTTCTGGGCGGCGCTGAATGTGAATATCATAATCAGTAACATGAATATGGCAATCACCAGGGTCAGCAGGTAATAGACTTTTAAGGCGCCTTCCAGGCGGAAGCCTTTGGGTGCGATTTTCGGTAAAAAGAGTAACAGGCCGGTGGTTATGGTGCTGATAATGGGGATGATGTATACGCCCCAGGGTTTGGCGGTCCAGCCGTCGATTTCACCTTTGATGTTCCAATGCGTCGGTATCGGATCAGGTAAATAAGGACTGTAGAAAAAGGCGACTATCCAACTGATGGCGATGGTCATCAGGGTGGTGATAATTAAGGTTTTATGGCGCATCGTTGTCTCCAGATAGTAATTGTTTAAAGTGAATCAGCAGCTGTTCCATGGCGCTGACGTTTAAGGTGTAAATTCGTTTCTGCCCGGCTCGGCGCACGCGCACCAGTTCGGCTTGTTTTAACAGGTTTAAATGATGAGACAAAGTGGCACCGCTGACGTCAATGTGTTCGTTAATTTCCGCCACAGATTTTTCCCCGGATTTAAGGACATCCAGGATTTTCCTCCGCTGGGTATCGGCAATCGCCTGGAATAAAGTTTGTGTACGCTCTTCTCTCATTTAATGTATTTTCAAAAACTGTATTTAGATTATCATCGAAATATCTATTTGGCAAGTTTTTTTTATAATATGTAATGGCTGTGACGCTCAATAAATCGAAACGTCATCCTCGTGCTTATTATGGGTATATAACCGAATAAAAGAAACGTCATTCTCGGGCTTGACCCGAGAACCTAAGCACTTTGAAGTAATTTCCATTAGTCAGGAGATCCTCGTGTCAAGCACGAGGATGACGAGATGTTTGATAAACGATGTTGCGGTGCAAGGCGGGGGCAAGCTGCGCAGCTAAGGTAGTTTGTCATTTGGTCAGGCGTTTCCTGCATGACAGGTATACTTTGTTTTGGTTATAATGGTTTCATTATAAAAATCGATATTGAGGTAGACATGACCGAACCCATTAAAAATAAAGCCCCGTCCCGATTCACCATGGAAAGTTATCAGGATTTGTATCGTCAGAGTATTGAAAATAATGAAGCATTTTGGCGACAGCAGGGGCAGATTTTGGATTGGTTTAAGCCTTATTCTGAGGTTAAGGATGTGTCTTTCGATCAGGAGGACTTGCATATTCGCTGGTATGGCGATGGTGAGCTGAATGTATCTTATAACTGTATTGATCGGCATTTACCGGAAAAATCCGATCAGACCGCGATTATCTGGGAAGGCGATGATCCCAAGAAAAGCCGCCACATTAGTTATGGTGACCTGTACTCGGAAGTTTGTCGCTTTGCCAATGTCTTAAAAAAGATCGGTGTCAAAAAAGGTGATCGAGTGACCCTGTATATGCCGATGATTCCCGAAGCGGCTTATGCGATGCTGGCCTGTACCCGGATTGGTGCCATCCATTCGGTGGTGTTCGGCGGTTTTTCGGCCGATGCCCTGGGTGATCGCATTATTAATTGTCAATCTCAATTTGTGATTACCGCTGATTACAGCCGCCGTGGTGGTAAGAAAATCCCACTCAAAGCCAATGTTGATAAAGCTTTCGTAAAACCCGGTGTACAGGATTATTTAACCGATGTGCTGGTGGTTCAAACTGACAAGGAAGCGGTGGCGATGCAAGACCATGATCACTGGTATCATGAGCTGGCCAAAGACGTCAGCGATGAGTGTCAGGCGGTGGCGATGAATGCCGAGGATCCTTTATTTATTCTCTATACTTCCGGTTCCACCGGCTCACCCAAAGGTGTGGTACACACCACCGGCGGGTATTTGGTGTTTTGTGCCTTCACCCATAAGGAAGTGTTTGGCCTGCAGAAAAATGATGTTTATTGGTGTACGGCCGACATCGGCTGGGTCACCGGTCACAGTTATGTGGTGTATGGCCCGCTGGCCAATGGCTGTACCACGGTGATGTTTGAAGGCGTGCCGAGTTATCCTGATTACAGTCGTTTTTGGCAGATTGTTGATAAGCATCGCATTGATATTGTTTATACCGCACCCACAGCCATTCGGGCACTGATGAAACAAGGTGATGAGTTTGTTGAAAAAACCTCGCGTAAATCTTTGCGGGTGTTGGGTTCTGTGGGCGAGCCGATTAATGTCGAGGCCTGGGAATGGTATTATGAAAAAGTCGGCAACAAACGCTGTCCGGTGATTGATACCTGGTGGCAAACCGAAACCGGCGGCATGATGATCACGCCCTTAGCCGGTGTCACGCCGTTAAAACCGGGCAAAGCCTCCCTGCCCTTTTTTGGGGTTAAACCGGCACTGCTGGATGGCGATGGCAACGAATTAAGTGGTCAAAATGAAGGTAATTTAGTGATCACCAACAGTTGGCCCGGGCAGTTACGCACGGTCTATGGCGACCATGAGCGTTTTTATCAAACCTATTTCTCCACTTTTAAAGGCGTTTACACCACCGGTGATGGCGCGCGCCGTGATGAAGATGGCTTTTATCGCATCACCGGCCGGGTCGATGATGTCATTAATGTCTCCGGCCACCGGATGGGTACGGCCGAAGTTGAAAGTGCCATTTGTGAGCATGACCAGGTGGTGGAAGCCGCGGTGGTCGGCTATCCCCATGACATCAAAGGCCAGGGTATTTATGTCTATGCCATTTTAAACAATGATGACGATGCCGGTGATGAGCTGGCGGCGGAGTTAAAGCAATGGGTGCGCAAAGAAATCGGCCCCATCGCCACCCCGGACCTGATTCAATTCACCCCCAGTCTGCCAAAAACCCGCTCCGGTAAAATCATGCGCCGCATTCTCCGGAAAATCGCCGCCAATGAGATCGATACCCTCGGCGACACCACCACCCTGGCCGAACCCGACGTGGTCGATCAGTTGATTGAGAATCGGTTGAATCGGTAGGGTTTTGTCATCCTCGTGCAAGGACACGAGGATCTCATTCAGTTTCAGGGATACTAAACAATGAGTCCTGTAGAAAAACTTTAAGAATTCTCCAATCATTGAATGTTGCGCTTAAGTCATGAGATTCTCGGGTCGGAGCCCGAGAATGACATATTGTTTTTTTGGTTATCTACCCCGTTCGTCATCCTCGTGCTTCGATCACTACCTAGTCCATTTTATCGTGAATGTCCTACATCCATGTAGGCCACACGAGGATCTCATAAAGTTCATTATGATGTATGGTATTTAACCAATAATCTCATCCCAGAGATCGCGCCATTCTGGGTTATTTTTTTCTATCAGGGCTATTTTCCATTCGCGCAGCCAATGCTTGATATTCTTCT
This sequence comes from Pseudomonadota bacterium, assembly GCA_008501575.1. Taxonomy (GTDB): domain Bacteria; phylum Pseudomonadota; class Gammaproteobacteria; order Xanthomonadales; family Marinicellaceae; genus Marinicella. The sequence goes on along the minus strand of QQUO01000155.1, from coordinate 788 downwards.
CACGCTGTATCGCCTGGTTCATGTCTTCATACAATTCATAATGAACCAGGTGAGTGCCGTTGTATTTATCTGTAAAACCTTTCACCACATGTGATTTATGTTGATGAACACGTTTAATTAATTGGCTGGTCACACCTGTATAGAGTGTGCCGTGGGGTTTGTTGGTTACGATGTATACAGCAGGTTGTTTCATAAAACGATTTTATCACATCACTTTAGCTCTGGGAGATTCTCGGGTCGTAGCCCGAGAATGACGTCTTTTATTTTTGAATTTCAACCCACTTTGTCATCCTCGGGCATCGACCCGAGGATCTCGGTTAGTTTTGGGAATACTTATTATTAAGTCCTATAGCAGAACGTTGATAATTATCTATTTAGCGAATATTACGTAGAAGTCATGAGATTCTCGGGTCGTAGCCCGAGAATGACGGTGTTGGTTTTAGGTGATATTTGGACGTTATGAGGTTCTCGGGTCGGATCCCGAGGACAACGGGTTTTTAATAATCCTACTCACTCAAACCCATGAGCAAAAATCAGATCAATGGTTTCGTAGGCGCCGATGTCGAGGATGCCGTCGTTGAGTCTGGGTTGGGCTTGTTGGTGTTTTTGGTATTCGAATTGGGGTGAGTGGGTGCTTAGGTTTGTGGGGATGGCCATGCCCTGGTTGATGCTGGCGGCGTTAATATTGAGGCGGTAGTTCTGGCTGTTGAGGTCGATAAAATCCGGGGTGCTGCCGGGGATTTGATTGCAAAGATTATTGACCACGCAATTGGGGCTGCAGTGGCAGT
>QQUO01000365.1 GCA_008501575.1 Pseudomonadota bacterium | reverse complement strand
GGTCCGCGTGAAGCCTTGTGGCATGCCATTATTCGCAAAAATTACGGCTGTAGCCATTTTATTGTGGGTCGTGATCATGCCGGTCCCGGTGAAGACAGTCAAGGTAAGCCATTTTATGGTCCCTATGAAGCACAGGAATTACTACAAAAACATCAACAAGAGCTGGGCATTGAAATGGTCGAGTTTGAAATGATGGTTTACTCACAGGACAAGGCGCAATATATTCCGGTTTCGGAAATAGAAGAAAACGAAAAGACCCTGATGATTTCCGGTACCGAATTACGCCGTCGGTTACGAGAAGGTTTGGATATTCCGGAATGGTTTTCTTACCCGGAAGTGGTCAATGAATTGCGCAAAAGTTATCCGCCACGAAATCGTCAGGGATTTACCGTGTTTTTTACCGGTTTATCCGGTTCCGGCAAATCAACCATTGCCAACGCCCTGCGGGTTAAACTCATGGAAATGATTAACCGTCCGGTCACTTTATTGGATGGTGATATCGTTCGCAAAAACCTCTCCAGTGAATTGGGCTTTTCGAAAGAACACCGCAATATTAATGTGTTACGCATCGGATTTGTGGCCAGTGAAATCACCAAAAACGGCGGCGTCGCCATTTGTGCCCCGATAGCACCTTACACCCAAACGCGCGCTGAAGTTCGTGCCATGATTGAACCCTCCGGTGGCTTTTTGGAAGTGCATGTGTCAACGCCATTAGAAGAGTGTGAAAAACGCGACCGAAAAGGTTTATATGCTAAGGCCAGACAAGGATTAATTAAAGAATTCACCGGTATCAGTGACCCATATGAAGCCCCAATAAATCCCGAGTTGGAAATAAATACCATGGATTATTTGCCGGACCAGGCAACCCAACAAATTGTCTTAAAATTAGAAGCCATGGGCTTAATTGCCTAAGGATTAGCGAGTGATGTTAAGCGAAACACAGGAAAAACCGGTTTTTCTCATTGATGCCAGTGTCTTTGTGTTTCGCAGCTATTATGCCCTGAAACCGGAGTGGTTTAATCAGCGTAATGAAGAAGTCCATGCAGTCTATGGTTTTGCCCGATTTTTAATCCGTTTTTTAAAACAAACAACACCCAGGCATATTGCGGTGGCCTTTGATGAATCATTGGCCAGCTCATTTAGAAACGAAATTTATCCACCTTATAAAGCCAACCGGGAACCGGCACCGGAGGAACTGAAAAGACAGTTTGCCTATTGCCAACAAGTGGCTCAATTACTTGGCATTGCCACTTTTAAAGATCACCATTATGAAGCGGATGATTTGATTGGCAGCTTACACAAACGCCACAGTGATGCGGGCCATGCCGTGTGCGTGGTCAGCGCCGATAAGGATTTGGCGCAATTAATTCGTCCCGGAGATTGGTGGTGGGATTACGGTAAATCAAAACCACTCAACTATGATGCCATCACCGATAAATTCGGCGTTAAACCCGAACAAATTATTGATTTTTTGGCTTTGGCCGGTGATCAGGCAGACAATATACCAGGGGTAAAGGGTGTCGGACCAAAAACCGCACAATTGTTGTTGCATCATTTTGCTGATTTGGACCAGGTGCTCAAGGAATACCGTCAAATTGAATTTTTAAGTATTCGTGGTGCAAAATCCTGTATGCAAAAAATCAAACAACACAAAGAAGAAGCCCGCATTTCTAGATTACTGGCACAAATAGTGCTTGATGTGCCTTTGCCCAAAGATGCTATAATAAAGTCACAGAATGTTGATGAGGGAGCCATGTTAGCGTTTATAGAAGAGATGAATTTTGGGCCATTACTACGCCGTGAATTATTGTCGGCAGCCGCGTTATGAGCAATACCAAAAAAAGAATCCTGGTGGTGGATGATGAACCGGATATTTTAAAATTACTGGACATCTCCTTAACCCGAATGGGTTTCAGTGTTTATAAAGCGGAAAGTGTCGGTGCGGCTAAATACCAACTGTCCAAATACAGTTTCCATTTATGCTTAACAGATTTTAAATTACCCGATGGTTTAGGCAGTGAGTTGGTGGCTTATGCGCAAAAAAATTATCCGCAAATGCCGATTGCGGTAATTACCGCTTTTGGTACCATTAACCACGCGGTGGATACTTTAAAGCGTGGTGCTTACGATTTCATCACTAAGCCAATCAGTCTGGAAACTTTGCGTAATTTAGTGATTGCCGGTTTACAACTCAACGAACCCAAGAAAGCCGATCAGCAACAACATCTGTTGGATGCTGATGTGCCTTATTTTAATGGCCTAAACGAGGCGATTTTAAAGTATGCAGAAAGTGGCGTACCCACCATTATCTATGGCCAATTAGGTAGTTGGAAAGAAGAAATTGCGGTCTTGATACATAAAAACAGCCAGCACCGTGATGCGCCAATTACCTTTATTGATTGCAACAATGAAGAGTCACAGCTTATTCCCGATATCGGTGGTACCTGGGTTTATGCCAACATGGAAGCGCTGAGTACCGATAAGCAAGGCCAGTTGTTGAAACAATTAAAAGCCCTGGATTTTAGCCCTCAAATTATCGTTACCACCAATTGGTCACCGGAAGAATTTAAAAATTCTTTGGGAATCAAAAAGACACTATTACGCCATCTGGCCGTGGGTGAAATTGAAACCAAACCGTTAATCACCCTCAATAAACAATTGCCCGCGATATGTGAGTCGAGGTTAGAGGAATTGGCAGAAAAATGGCAAAAAGTACCCTGTAAATTGCACCCCATGGCCATGGTGAAATTACGCGAGTATGGTTTTCCGGGTAATTTAAAAGAGTTGGATTTAATCTTGTCAAAAGCCGCCATTAATTGTGAAAATCAATTGATACGCGAGGATGACATTGAATTAGAAAACACGGGTTTTGAGCCCCATTTAGATGGTACCCGGAATTTAGAAAAATACATTGAAGACATTGAAATCCGGGAAATTAATAATGCCCTGGCGAAGACCAATAATAACAAGACCAAGGCGGCTGAATTGTTGGGTATTAGTTTTAGGGCACTGCGGTATAAAATTAAGAAGTTAGGGATAGAGAATTAAGCCAAGTTGGAGTTTAGAGCACGGAAGACTGAGGACATACAAATGATTTGTATACTTTTATGGGTGTTATCCCAAAACACTTTTTCAAATTATCCTACGCTTTAAACTTCCTGAAAGGGGACTTTTTGGGGAAGTGGTTCACCAGGTAATCCATTTGATCGGCGATAATATTTTTATTTTGCAGAAAAATATATTCGGCATAATTGGGAGCAAAAGGAATCGCCATTAAGCGCATATTGGCTTGTAACGGTGTGCGATCGGCTTTATGGTTATTACAGCGTTTGCAAGCCGTCACCACATTGCGCCAGGTGTCCACACCACCTTGAGATAAGGGTGTGACATGGTCTCGTGATAATAAGAATTTTGGAAAAACATCGCCACAATACAGACACATATTTTGATCCCGTTTAAATAGGGTCTGGTTGTTAAGTGGAGGCACGTAACGGGCCAATTGTTTGTGTAGGTGGTTATTGTAACCTTTGGTGCCGATGATGGCCGGGATTTCGAATTCACTTTGGATGCCGGTGCGGGCATTGATGCCGCCGTGAAGGTGATGAACAATGGTGCCGTAAGCGTATTGCACCATTTCTAAAGCCATTAATTTAGCAACTTGGCTGGCATTGAGCCATTCAAGTGGCATCCCCGATGCATCAGTTCTGAGGGTTTGATGCGTCCCGAAGCTAAGCTGGTTAATAGACATCTCCACAGGTGGTTTATAACATTACAAACCAGAACCGGGAAAAAATCAAGTATCACCGTTATTTTTTCAGGGCAGCAAAAAAAATTAACCCACCAACATGCCGGCCATGGTGGCTGACAATAAAGAGGCCAGGGTACCGCCAATCAATGCCTTAATACCAAAAGCTGACAAGGTTTTACGTTGCCCCGGTGCCAAGGAGCCAATACCGCCCACTTGAATACCAATGGAGGCAAAATTGGCAAAGCCGCACAGCATATAGGTGGCCATCAGGATGGATTTATCATAGGTCAAGGTCAATCCTGTGGTGGCATCTTTTAATCGTGCCAGTTGCTCATAACCGACAAACTCGGAAGCAATCAATTTCACCCCCAATAACTGACCCAATAAGGTGATGTCTTCCACCGCCACCCCAATAAGCCACATCAGCGGTGAAAACAAATAACCCAATAGAAATTCCATCGATAAATTATCATAAGCCGTGTTGGCGGCAATCCAATCATTCAGTGAAAACCAGCCGCCAATAGCCTCCAGGCCAAAATTCATCATCGCCAAAAAGGCAAAAAACACCAGTAACATGGCACCGACATTAATGGCTAATTTAACACCTTCGGTGGTGCCGTTAGTTAAAGCGTCAATAAAATTGGAGCCCACCGATTCTTGTGAAATTTCGATATTGGAATTAATCTCCTCTGTCTGCGGATAGAGCATTTTGGCAATGACAATGGCACCCGGTGCCGCCATCACAGAAGCCGCCAATAAATGCTTGGCATAGAAGGCTTGTTGAATCTTATCCTCACCGCCCAAAAAACCCACATAAGCCGCCAGTACACCGCCGGCCACCGTTGCCATACCACCAATCATCACCAAAAGAATCTCAGAGCGATTCATTTTCTCCAGGTATTTCTTAATCATCAAAGGTGATTCGGTCTGACCCAAGAATATGTTTCCGGCCACCGATAAACTCTCTGCACCAGAAATGCGCAAGGCTTTAGTCAACAACCAAGCCAAACCTTTCACGATTTTTTGGATAATGCCTAAATAGAACAGCACCGATGTCAGGGCTGAAAAGAAAATAATGGTTGGTAAAATCATAATGGCAAAATTATTGAGTGGGGATTCAATTTCGCCAGATCCAAACGATCTAAATAAAAACGATGTTCCAGCTTTGGTGAATTCCATAACCATTACAAAGAACTTGCCTACTATGTCAAATCCCTTTTCTACAAAAGGAACAAATAAAACACCAACTGCAACCAGTAATTGTATACTTAAACCAATACCAACCACCTTCCAGTTTATCGCCTTGCGATTACTGGAAAACGCATAAGCAATCACAACCAGGGTCAGCAGACCCAACAGGCCCCGTAACATTGATTCCACAGAAAACCCAACAGAAGGAATGGCATCCATAAGCATATTAGAAGTTAAAAACCAGTCGATTATAAAGGAATGCTCTTGGGACTTCATTCACTTTTACAATTGTGACTGATTATAGATGTAAAAGTGAAAGCCGCTGCCATGGATGGCAGTGTTAGAGTCGGTCTCTTCCGGGTCCCACCTAACGAGACACACCTCCATCCCTGGAGGCGAGACTGGATCAGAGACCGAGGCCACGGCGAGCATGTCTTAAGTCTATTGCACGTAACGCTCTGAATCGCCTGCATGGACGCAGGTGTGTGCTGTGCGCAGGCCGCAGAAAGCACCGCCTGCATGGATGGAGGTGTGTCGCGTGAGCAGGACGCGGACGCGACCGCGTTGCTCACG
>QQUO01000349.1 GCA_008501575.1 Pseudomonadota bacterium | reverse complement strand
GATTTTGAAAATGGAATCTCAAACCAAAAAGTACTGCCCACACCCTTTTTGGACTCAACGCCCATCTTACCTTTCAACAAATCGACAATTTTATGGCTGATGGTTAAACCCAAGCCGGTACCGCCACATTTACGGGTGGATGAGTTATCGCCCTGGGTAAAAGCATTAAATAATTTATCTTGTTGGTCTTCACTGATACCGATACCCTGATCCTTTATAACAAATCGAATCAGCTCTTTACTGGCAAAGTTTTTGACTTTTTTGGCTTCAAGCGTAATTGTGCCGTGGGTAGAAAACTTAATGGCATTGGACAGCAGATTGGTCAAAACTTGACGCAAACGGATCGGATCTCCGCGTAATAATGGACTGATTTGATCATCAATTTGGGTCTCAATTTCTAGCCCCTTTCGTTCTGCTGATGCACTTAAACTATCCAGCACCTCTTCAATCACTTTACGCACCTTAAGGGCCGTTACTTCGATGGTTAATTTACCCGCCTCCACTTTTGAATAATCCAACAAATCATCAATCAGTTTTTGCATCTGGGTGGCAGAGGTGTGAGCGGTACTGAGATAATCTTTCTGAAAATCATTGAGCTCCGTATCCATAACGATGTCCAGCAATGGTACAATACCATTTAACGGGGTTCGGATTTCATGGCTCATGGTGGCTAAAAATTCCATCTTGGCCATTTCCGCCGCGGATAAATTGACTTTTAACTCTTTAATTTCCTCTTTCAACTGGTGGCTTTGTTTTCTGGCTTCTTCAGCCCGTTTTATCTGCTTGGCAATACTGTCAGGTAGTGGATCTGTTTTTTTCTCGGGTGTTATTTCCACATCGAACAAAAATAATTTGGCGGCCACCATTGCCAGGCCGGTTAACACCAAAATAAATGCAAACATAAAAGGCTGTCTAACCTGCATGTCGGGGCCGGGCAGAAGAATAAATAAAGCCAATAAACTTAAGGCAGGGATGGCCGTAATCAGCGCCATTTCTTTGGGCGTCAACTGTTTGAACAAAATAATCGCCAACACCCAAATAAGCCATAGTGAAACCAGCAAAGCCTCGTTAACCGACTGGATAAACCAAAAACCAAGGGCTAAAAAAGCCGCCGCCACCAGAGGTAAAATCCAATCCACCTGATGCGAAAAATAATTATCATAACGCTCAAAAATAACCGGTAGCGTAAATAAAAAACCAGCCAAAGTCAGTACATTAACCAACAACAATGACCACAACCATTGATCGCTGGCAAAGTAAGTCAACAATGTCATCAACAAAGTGGCGACAAACACTGCAAAGTCTTTGTTTTTTAATATTAGAGCGGTCATTATTACGTGGTTATGAAAGTTATTGATATAATGATTGTAGCCAAAAATCGATGTCGCTGAAAGTATTAATTGTCAGCAAATCACTGTGATTGGGCTTTTATTGGGCTTGACTCGCCTTGCGCCAGGTATATATTTTCATGGGCGGGAAGTTTTTATAGGTTATTTTCTTTTTATTGGGCTGACCAAAAAGATGTTCTGCCAGACCGCTGACATGATCGCGTAATTGATAGGCTAAGAATACACCTCCGGGCTTCAATGTGGTAAAAATGGCCGACATTATTTCTTGATCCATGCCTTTGGGCAGGGTGGTAAAAGGAATGCCTGAAACAATCACATCGACATTAGACCAGTTTCGTTTGGCAATGATAGCACCGAGGTTTTGCGCACCACTGGCATCAATGGTTAAACGTTTATCATCAATGGTTTTCTTTAAATGGGCGATAAATTTTGGATTAATTTCAACGCTGATCAGTTTGGCATCATCATCCATGGCGGCCAATAAACCTTTGGTGGTACCTCCGGTACCGGGGCCCAATTCAATAATCCTTTTTTGCCCTGATAATTCTGCGGTTGCCGCAATTTCATGAATCAGCCAAGGTGATGAGGGCAATAAATAACCCACTTGCAGTGGGTGTTGGATGGCATGTTTTAAAAATAAGGCCGAATCCTTCAGTGAGTTTCCTATTTTACGACTCATGAGCTAATTTGTTGGCACAGAAAATCGTGTATTTTAGCACGCTCAACTTTTTGTTTATCCATTTTTTCTCGGTAGCGATATTCGACATGACCTTCATCCAAAGAACGGTCCCCGATAATGACTTGATGCGGAATACCCAACAATTCAAAATCGGACAACATAAAACCGGGGCGCACCTTACGGTCATCTAAAATCACCTCAATGCCGGCATCGCTGAGCTGTTGATGAAGTTCATCAGCGGCTTTTTTGACTTGTGTTGATTTTTGATAATTCATGGGCAGAATTGCCACTTGAAATGGCGCCAAGGCAGTCGGCCAGATAATGCCATTGTCGTCATGATTTTGTTCAATGGCAGCCGCCACCAAGCGCGACACACCCATGCCGTAGCAACCCATTTGCAAGGCTTGGGCTTGTCCTTTGTCATTTAATACCACGGCATTCATGGCTTTGGAGTATTTGTCACCCAATTGAAAAATATGCCCCACTTCAATTCCGCGTGCTTGTTTTAACACACCCTGGCCATCAGGGCTCGGGTCACCTGCCTGGGCTTCGCGAATGTCGGCTTGTTGTTGAAAATCAGCATCCCGTTGCCAATTAACCCCGGTTAAATGGTGATTATCTTGATTGGCTCCACAGACAAAATCACTCATATGAGCCACCGTTAAATCAACAATAATCGGGCAGTTTAAGTCTTTGACCCCAATGGAACCGACATCACAGCCGGTCAGTTTTTGTACTTCCTTTTCATCTAAAAAGCGTAATGGCGTTGCCACTTCGGGTAAATGTGCTGCTTTGACTTCACTTAATTGGTGATCGCCACGCACCACCAGAGCCACCGGGCCATCGACACCATCAACCAACAAGGTTTTAACCATCTGCTGTTGTTGAATACCTAAAAATTCAGCCACTTGATCAATGGTCTTTTGATTGGGCGTGGCCACTTGCTTTAAGGCCTGTTGTGGTGCAGCCCGTTCTGCGATTAAACTCACCGCTTCGCATTTTTCAATGTTGGCGGCATAATCACCGGTGTCTGAATACATAATGGCATCTTCACCACTGTCAGCAAGCACGTGGAATTCCTGTGAGCCGGAACCACCAATGGCCCCGGAGTCAGCCAGCACACAGCGGAAATGTAGACCCATGTGCGTTAATATGTTGCTGTAGGTTTGTTCCATCAAACGATAAGTGTCATCCAATGACTCCACCGACAGATGAAATGAGTAGGCGTCTTTCATGATAAATTCACGGGAACGCATGACCCCAAACCGCGGTCTGATTTCATCCCGAAATTTTGTCTGAATTTGATAAAAATTAATCGGCAATTGTTTATAGGAGGTAATCTCGTCACGCACAAATTCAGTGATAACCTCTTCATGGGTGGGGCCAAAAAAATAGTCCCGACCAGCCCGATCGGTCATCGCCAATAGCTGACCACCAAAATCTTCAATTCGGCCGGTTTCCTGCCACAATTCTTTCGGTTGCACCGCCGGCATCAGCATTTCCAAGGCCCCTGAGGCGTCCATTTCCTGACGAATAATGTGTTCGACTTTTCGCAACACCCGAAAACCCAATGGTGACCAAGTATACAATCCGGCTCCGAGTTTACGAATCAGACCAGCTCGAATCATCAACTGATGGGAAATAATTTCGGCATCTTGAGGGGTTTCCTTGCGCGTAACAAGGTGGAATTGGGAAGTACGCATGCTTTGTAAATAATATAAACGAAAGGCGTATCATAACTGATTTTAAGCCTTGCTGCTAAAGCAAATTAGCTTCAGTTGGTGGTTAAATCACGACCACAATAACTGCCATAAGCCAAGACAGACAATATCTCACGAACGCCATTGTCACGGGTGGTTTCAATTTGTGATGCATTGATTCGTGTGACCTGTTCAATACCACCATCGATTAATCCAGGATCCGGCGCATTAGCCACAAAAAACCCATTGCCACCTTGGGTCTTGTATCGCACATTGGTGGTGCTGCTGTCATTCACCACATCCCCCTCGGTGGTTTCCATCACATACCATTCAGGAATGGCCAAGCCATTGTCATCTAAAACAATTTGTAGCTGGTTCGCTTCATCAAGTACCTTTTGGTATCCAAAATCACCCGCAAATTGGGCATTTTTATTGTCTCGGTTGTACACCACGGACACCCGACCTTCAGCGATTTCTTCGCTGTTCAATAATGGCAGGCCTTGTAACTCACAAGCGGCTTCTCGTGGCTGTTGTGAAGCCACCAATTGATGTAAGGTGATTGATTTGAGTTGGGTGTAAAAAGGATTGTTTCGATAAAAATCAGGGTCAAAATAGTCAGTTTCACCGGCTAATTCCGCCACTTCGGCAAATCGTTCTTCAGTCATATCAAACACATATTTCATTCGATTAGGCACCAATTCGCCCTGTGCATCATAAACCCGTGATTTTGTGGCCAAACCAATGATTGATAACGCGGCACTGTGGGAACTCAGGTCTCCGGTTGGATAAAGAATCGGAAACACCACCTGATCATCTTCTTTGGGTTGGGCTGCTTCCAACACAAACCAAGTGGGTTGGCCGGTGGGTGTCTCAGTAAAAACCGCTTCATATTGAATTAATTGTGGCTCTGCTTCATCTGGATTGGCCACCAATGTTCGACTAAACAGACCTTGTCTCGGCACCTGTGGATGATGCCATATACTGTCCAGATGATGACCCGGAAAGTAAGGGTTTTCTTCATAAGCGGCGGGCTTGACCCGTAAATAATAGACATCTTGGCCACCGGTAAAAGTGGCGGTATAGGCAATGTGAGCGCCTTGATTATCTGAAACAATATCAATATAGTCACCCATCTTGCGCTGTACCGGATAGCCTAAATTATGATAAAACGGTGCCGAAATGGGTTGGTTGGCAGAAAAACTATGACCGCCGTCATAGGAATAACTATAAAACAATTGTGATAAAATTTTATACCCTGAACCCATGTCGTTACGGGTGTCTAACCATATCAGATCAATGCGTCCATTGGGTGCCACCCCCATGGTACCAAACCATTGCCAGTTGCTGATATCACCATCATCATTGATGCGTTTTGGTGCTGAAAAACTTTGGCCCTCATCATGGCTCACAATAAATTGAACATCTAAGGGGTCGTAACCAAAAGCATTAATTGAACTAAACACATAAACACGGCCACGGGTATGTCGATTAGATTTATCCACAGCCACCCACATTTGCCCAAGCAAACCCAGGGGATTAACACCACCAATGGCCATAAAACCGTCTAAATCCAAGGGAGTAACCTGGCTAAAGTTTGGAAACATAACCGACAAGGGGTTCTGCGTTTTAAGCAAATACAAATCATCTAAATTACCATCCCCCCAGACACCGGCAATATAAAGTTCCCCATTAGGACCAAGGGCCAAAGTGGAATAAACCGGGGAATTCGGTATTCTGACCGGTGAGGAATAGCTGTGGCCATTATCGACCGAGTAATTAAAGCTAT
>QQUO01000274.1 GCA_008501575.1 Pseudomonadota bacterium | reverse complement strand
AACGATAAATAAATGGTGCCCGTCATTGCTGATGGGCACTGTACATTTATAAAAGGGTCTTGCGTGATAATTTCAATTGATCTGACACCTTGAATCCAATGACCCAAGCCCTGAACATTATTTACAACGTTGATGCCATCAGTCACCCATTAACCGGGATCGGACGTGATACCCACCAGTTGGGTTTACAGCTACAACAGAATCCAGCTGTTGCTGATTTGAAACTATTTAGCGGTGGTCGATGGCCAAACAATTTTGAATCATTGGCTGACAATAATCGCTGGCTGGCCAGGGCGCGGCGCTTTATCCCACTAAAAGGCTTGGCTTTACGCGCTTATCAAAAACAACGAAGTCGTGGCTTACAGCGAGAGACCAATTCATTAACCGGCTATATATTGCACAGCCCCAATTTTATTCTCATGCCTTTTGACGGTCCGTCACTGGCCACCATCCATGATTTAAGCTACATTCACTACCGCCAAACACAACCCAAATACCGGTTACGGTTTTTAGACCGAGAAATCCCCAAAACCTTAAAACAAGCCAGGCAAATTATCACCGTATCACAAAGTGTTAAAGCTGAATTAATGGATGTTTACGGCTTAGCCGATAACCAAATCAGTGTCACCCGTTTAGGCGTCGATCAGCGCTTTAAGCCGTTATCGGTAGCCGATTGCCAAGAAGTTTTAACCACTTTTGACCTCAGTCATCGACACTATTTTTTGGCCGTGGCCACCCGCGAACCCCGAAAAAATCTGCTGCGCCTGATTCAGGCTTATGCCGGACTGCCGAGTATAACTAAAGAACAGTACCCACTGGTGCTGGTTGGTGACCGTGGCTGGCTCAACCGGGAACTCAATCAATTTATTAAGCGATACCAGCAACATATTCGCTTAAGCGGCTACATTGATCAAGCACAATTACACCAGCTCTATGCGGCCGCCACCATGACCTTAATACCCTCCTTGTATGAAGGTTTTGGTTTGCCGATTATTGAATCCATGGCCTGTGGCACACCGGTACTGACTTCAGATGTGGGTGCCATGCAAGAAGTTGCAGGCGGTCATGCTTTGTTGTGCCGGCCTTTGCAAGCCAACGATATAAAAGAAAAATTACAATGGGCCATCGACAACCCCGAATGGCGTCAGCAAGCTGCTGTCAATGGCTTAAACCACAGCCAACAATTCACCTGGCAAAACTGTGCTGAAGCAACCATCAAGGCTTATGAAAAAGCCCTTCAATAAACTAATCACCCAACACTTCAGCCAGTTCCAACCACTCAGCTTCGACTTCTTCCAGTTGGCTTTGATTGGCTTCAGAAGCTGCCAACAGACGTTTTAATTTATCGGCCTGTTCGGCACTATACAAACCTTCTTCATTCAATTCATCCGCCAATTGTTTTTTCTTTTGCGTTAATAGTTGTAACTGCTTGTCCAGTTTCTGCAGTCGATTTTTTTGTGCTTTCAGCTGTTTGCGATTGGTCTGATGACTTCGACCATTATTTTTAATTGGAATGGGTTTATCGTTTGTGTCCGTGATTTCGTTGTTATTATGCGCCCGTAGTTCTGCTTTAATGTGTTTTTGATAGGCCTGTAAATCACCTTCAAAATGATGCACATCACCGGCATGCACATACCATAAATCATCCACCACACTGTCAATCAGATGCTGGTCATGGGAGACCAGAATCACGGCACCCTGATAATCCTGCAGTGCCATGGAAATGGCTTCGCGCATATTTAAATCCAAATGATTGGTGGGCTCATCAAGTAACAATAAATCGGGCCGTTGATAAACAATCAGTGCCAGTGCCAATCGGGCTTTTTCACCGCCTGAAAAAGGGGCAATCGAACAATCGGCGCGTTCGCCGCGAAAGCCAAAACCACCCAAAAAATTAAGCAGTTCTTGGGTGGTGGCTTTTTTATCCACCGCCTGTAAATGATTTAAAGCACTGCTGTCTTTGTCCAATTGTTCGAGTTGATGCTGGGCAAAATAACCGATTGATAAATCCTTAGCCGTAATCCGTTCGCCACCGGTCAGGGCTTTTTCACCGGCCAATGCCTTGATTAAGGTGGACTTACCGGCACCGTTACGCCCTAAAAGACCAATACGATCACCGGCAGCAATGGCAAAATCCAAAGCCTCAAATATCATGTGGTCACCATAACCAATATCCGCCTGGTTGAGCGACACCACCTGATGCGAGAGATTTTTACAATCAAAAAACCGAAAACTAAACGGATTATCCGTCTGTACCGCCGCCACTTTTTCCATGCGCTCTAGAGCCTTTAAGCGGCTTTGTGCCTGTTTCGCCTTACTGGCTTTATAACGAAAGCGCTCCACATAAGAATGCATATGCGCCATCACTTGTTGTTGTTTTTCATGCTGCGCCTGTTGTGCCGCCAAACGTTCGGCACGAATCACTTCAAAATCTGAATAGTTACCGCTGTATAAAGTCAGTTGATTTTGTTCAATATGCAAAATGTGATTCACCACGGCATCCAGAAAATCCCGATCATGGGCAATCACCAATAACGTTCCCTGGTACTGTTTTAACCAATCAATTAACCACACCACCGCTTCCAAATCCAAATGGTTGGTAGGCTCATCCAGCAACAATAAATCTGAGCGACACATCAACGCCTGCGCTAAATTCAAACGCATGCGCCAACCCCCGGAAAATGATTTCACCGGATTGCTCACCTCATCGGCTGAAAAACCCAAACCGTGTAACATTTGTGCTGCCCGCGCCGGTGCTGCAAAGCCGCCGATGTGCTCCATTTGCGCATACAACTCTGCCAACTGTTCATGCTGTTCGGCTTCTGTGGCGTTATTGATGTCTTGTTCTATCGTTCGATACTGCTCGTCACCATCCAGCACATAATCCAAGGCCGAACACTCCAAGGCCGGTGTTTCCTGCTTGACATGCGCCATCTGCCAGTCTTTCGGCAGGTCACAGGAGCCATTGTCCGGCTGTAACTGGCCGCGAAATAAGGCAAACAAGGATGATTTACCGGTGCCATTGGCGCCGGTTAAACCCACCTTTTGACCAGGAAAAATGCTGACATTGGCGTCATCGAACAACAACAAAGCACCACGCCTTAAGCTCATATTGGATAGTTTAATCATGGTCGGGCATTGTGCGGTAAAGAGACCTCAAAATCAATTAAGAACTGCGCTGGTATGCGTTACTAATTCGGTCGTATTGAACTTATATTAACCTTTGACACCTATCATTTTCGGTCACTGCACTGAGAACTTCATGATCAACAGGTAACGTAAAAAACCCATGAACTTAAGCAAATATTCCTTTACAATAAACTTATGGATACATTGCCGGTGATTCAAATTGTTCTGCTTGGGCTCATACTCATCAGCCTCAGTGTGGGTTTTTATGTATTAAGCAATAACCTAAAAAAAAATCAAGAACAACAACAAAAACTCACCCAAACCCTCGAAGACATCGCCCGCTCCCAACGCATCCTTGCTAATAACCCCAGAGATTTCGAAGAAACCAAACGCATTAATCAATTAAAACGTGACTTAGATGCTTAACCTTTAGGAATGAACCATGAAAACATTTAACCGAATCACTGGACTATTTTATCTCTGTATTTTTCTTTTAATGACCAATGCAGAGGCCACACCTGAAAATACCGTCATTGATCATCATTTAAAAGCACTGGGGATAATACAACCACAAGCCATCAAATTCAAGAATCAAGGGCAGGGACGTATTTTTGGTCAACTTTATGACCATTCATCACAAGAACCTCTGGATGATGGATTAACAAAGTTCAGACTTTATCTATTTAAAAAACACTCTAGATTTGGAGGCTGGTTGTTTCATATCAGTATGGAGATTGAACAAGGATTTTATGAATTTTCTGGTTTAGAAACGGGTCAATATATCATTTATGCAATTTGGCAACCATCAGAGGAATCCGAAACAAAATATGATAATGCCTATCTAACTGACTTTTGGTCACCCAATGGTGACTATACCTGTCGTCCATGTGAATTTAATCAAGAGCTGGCCATTACATTAACTGAATCCACACAAGACTTTCAGGCCGATTTCCAGTTAAGAAAAGCATCTGTTTTAAGCCTTTTACTAAAAACAGATGAATATGATTCTTTATCCATAGGACCACCAGTGTATAGCATTGATAAATCAGGCATTAAAAGAGGCTATGAATTTCTTGATAACTTTTACTTTAATAAAACAATTTATCCTGAACCAATTTGGCTATACGCACGTTTTCTTTTGCCGGAAGGTGAATATCGAATTTATAGTGAAAATGGTCGATTTAAAGGTCGCATTCTGGGCATTGATGACAATTGCCAAAGTTGTGAATCTTTGGTTCGTTCCGGCATGGGTAATGTATTTATGTTATCTGGAAACCAACAAATGACTGTACCTTCTTTAGATTTAAATCAACCCTACGGGGTCATTAGCGGTACTTCTAAAACCCTTCAAATGAAACCAAATCTCATGGATTTTGATAGAGTGGTACCATTTGTTAAACCAACCATATATTCTGGTAACAATAGTGATTATCCCTCCAATTTTAAACTCACCGGCTTAGATACTGGCTACTATTTTTTAAACTTCAATAACGTCATTGATTATTACACCAGCCCATCAGAACCTAATTACTTTTCTTATTCGAACGTTTATGGTGGCAATTATTGTGATTTTCCGCATTGTGATTATAATAATCTGACTCCGATTTTTGTTCGTGATAATAAAATCACACAAATACGACCTCATGACAGCGCTCCTAAAGGTGGTATGATTGTGGGTAATATTATAGATCCACTGACACAGGGAGGTGCAATTCTGACTGATCCGGGTATACAGTCATCAAATATCAGAAAACACTGGTTGACCGTGTATGATGAAAATCAAAAATTAATCACCACTGATACTGTTACAGGCTTATTCCGGCTTAAACTCCCTCCAGGTAAATATTATCTACAATCAGGTCTTGGTCTATTTGGATTTAGTAATCGTTACTATACAATGACACTTTATCCAGATATTGATTGCGCCGGATTATTTTGCGACTTTTCCAAGGGATCACTGATAGAAGTCAAAGCCAATGAAGAAACCCAGATTAATGATATTTTACTAAAAAGAGGTGTGGGTATTAAAGGCCGGGTTACCAGCATTGAAAACGAAGAAGGCTTAGGAGGTATCCAGGTAGAAGTTTACGATCGAAATCAAAATTTAGTCAGCAGCGAACTGACAACCGCCGATGGTTATTACAGCCATTGGGGTTTATTACCTGGTGACTATTTTGTGCGAACCAAAAATGGCAATCTCAGCATTCATGAACAATATAAAATTTATATGCCTTATAGAGGAGGGTTTGTCAATCAACTTTATCCAAACGTCAACTGTATAAATAATCAATGTGATTTTTCAAATACACCACCCATTACCATAGGCTCTGATGACATAAGCAATATTGACTTTAAGTTGCCTGCCGGACAATTTTTTACCGGTACAGTG
>QQUO01000095.1 GCA_008501575.1 Pseudomonadota bacterium | reverse complement strand
CATGATTTAATTTTCATCACTGACTAACTTATCTTGGGTTTTATGCTCAAAGTCACTGGCATCGTGGCGTTCGTGTAACTGTTCGTTGAGTTCGCCCCAGGATCGGTTAACTTTTCTGCCGCGTTGCACGGCGGGTCTGGCGTCAATTTCTTTGGCCCAGCGGCAGAGGTTTTGATAACTTTTGACATCGAGGAATTCCGCCGCATCGTATATTCGACCAAGTACCAAAGCACCATACCATGGCCAGATGGCGATATCAGCAATGCTGTATTCATCACCGCAGATGTATTGTTTATCAGCCAGTTGTTTATCCAGAACATCCAACTGACGTTTTACTTCCATGGTGAAACGGTCAATGCAGTATTCTATTTTGGTCGGGGCATAACTGTAAAAATGACCAAAGCCACCACCCAAATAGGGTGCGCTGCCCATTTGCCAGAACAGCCAATTGAGACACTCAGCCCGTTGACTTGACTCTTTTGGGATAAGGACATCGAACTTATCAGCCAAATACAATAGGATTGAGCCGGATTCAAACAAGCGTGTGGGTGGGTTTGTGCTGTGATCCATCATCGCCGGTATTTTTGAGTTTGGATTAACCGCCACAAAGCCACTGCCAAATTGATCTCCTTCCATGATATCAATTTTATGGGCATCATATTCAGCGTCCTGGATACCCAGAGCTAACAACTCTTCAAACATAACAGTCACTTTAACGCCGTTGGGTGTCGCCAGAGAGTACAGTTGATGCGGGTGTTTGCCGATGGCTAAGGTCTTTTCATGGGTGGCGCCGGAAATGGGGCGATTAATGTTACTAAATTGTCCGGCGTCGGTATTGTCCCATTGCCAGACTTTGGGTGGTATATATTCACTGGTATCGCTCATGGTGATTTCCTGATTTGATTGTTATTTAGATGTTGTATCTGATGATGCCATTATCAAGTCCAATACGTTGTCATTATGTGGAAGTAGATACTCTTATATTAAACGCCTTAGCCATGTTATCATCTTTTAAATAATTCTTTTCAGTCTTTACTTAGGCTGTATTTTAACGATAACTGGCTTAAGAAAACATCAAATAGGTAATCCTCATGAAATTATTAGTTCGTAATCTCGCTCGCACCACCACGGAACAAGAATTAAAAGCCATTTTTGCCGACTTTGGTAGGGTTCAGTCCTGTGACCTGGTGCTCGATAAAGCCACCGGCAAATCCAAAGGTTTTGCTTTTGTAGAAATGCCAAAAGTCGGTGAGGCCAAAGTCGCCATCCAAAAGCTCAATAACAAAGACATCGCCGGTAATAAGATACGGGTAAAGAAGGCTGAAGATAAAGTGGCGACACCGTCAAGAGTTTCCAAGGATGTAGAGAAATAGGCCGTAATCAATTGAAAGTAAAAGTAGGGTGGGCCCCGCCCACCATAATAAGGTCTAATAGTGGTGCTATACAAAAATTATGAATGCCAAATTAGAAGAGATTTTATTCGCATTTCCCTGTTGCGATAAGATTGCCATTGGGTTTTGATGGGCAGAGCCCATCCTACGATACTATATTTTGAACAAAATTATGAACCAAGGGTAGTTGGCTTCAGCCAACCAATAATACGGTCAATTTTAAAACTTGTTGACTGAAGTCAACTATAAGGTTCTTTAGCTGCGTTGAAAATATGCTATATATTACAGTGACTTAGATATATAAAACACTTTAGCAAGTGTCATTGGGATCGCCAAAAAAAGGGCCTCTTAGGACAGCCCGAACACGTCGCAGTGAGGGGAAGGATTGATCCAATAGTTAAAATAAATGTACCCACGCCGGAGCATGGGCACAAGAACTTTTATCTGTTTGTAATGGCGTTTCAGAGCTCTATTTGTTTTTCTCAAAATGCGTTTTGATGTATTGATTGAGCAAGCGCACGCCGAAGGAGGTTGAGCCGGGGGAGGCTTTAACCGGGGTGGTTTTATCGCTCCAGGAAACGCCGGCAACATCAAGGTGAACCCAATGCGTGGTGTCGCGGACAAAGGTGCCGATAAAGGCGGCACCGGCGCTGGCACCGGGGGCGTCAGGCCCTGAATTCATGACATCGGCGACGTTGTTTTCGATGGCTTTAAAGTGATTGTCATTTAACGGTAGTTGCCAGACTTCATCACCGGATTGTTTACCGGCTTCGATAAAGGGCGCGACCAGTTCATCATGGCGGGTGAATAGGGCGCCGTAATCTTTGCCCAGGGCACGGCTGGCGGAGCCGGTGAGGGTGGCGATATCGACCAATAAAGCCGGGTTATAGGTTATATCACCGTAATAAACACCGTCAGCCAGCACCAAACGGCCTTCGGCATCGGTGGAGCGGATTTGGATGGTTTTACCGGACATCGAAGTGACCACATCACCGGGGCGTTGGGCATTACCATCGGGCATGTTTTCCGCGAGGGCGGCGATGCCGATGACATTGACCTTTGCGTTGCGTCCCGCCAGCGCGTAAACAGTACCCATGGTGGCTGCGGCACCGGACATATCAAATTTCATGTTCCACATATTGGAAGAGCCTTTAATACTGATGCCGCCGGTATCAAAGGTGATGCCTTTACCCACCAGAACGATAGGGGCTTCGCCTTTTTCACCACCCATATACTCTACAATCATCATACGTGGTGGATTTTTACTGCCACGGCCAACACCGTAGATGGCACCCATACCATGCTTGAGCATATCTTTTTCATCCAGTGAACGAATTTTAATGTGATCGATGCCTTTAAAATGACTGTGCCATTGATCGACAAAGCTTTGTGGGTAGATAATATTGGCCGGTTCATTGGCGATGTCACGGGTGAACCAGATACCATCTGCCACCGGATTGAGTTCTTGTGTGTAGTATTGACTGGTTTGGTCGGCTTGATCGGTGATGAATGTCAGTCGCTCTTGATGTTTGTGGCGTTTTTCATCGGTGTAGTATTTGTCGAAATAGTAGCTGCCTAATTTTGCACCGTAAGCCACGTTGGCATTGATTTCGATGCTGTTATCCAGTTCCGAGATATCCATAGTTATCGTCGGTACGGTTTTAAAGGCTTTTACCGCTTGTTGCACCGCATGACCACCAATTTCTTGCCATTGCAGATTGGTTTTGTTTTCGTGCTGTTGGCCTAAGCCAACTAACAGTATTTGGTCAAAACCAGAGCCCATTGGCGCGGTGATTAAGTGTGTGGTTTTAATTTTAGCCTCAAAATCAGCGGCTTTAACGGCATGACTCAGTGCACCTTTACTGTGTTTATCCATGGCTTGACCTTGTGGGCCTAAAACACCGTCCTGGAAAACGCCTAAGATTAAGTTGCCTTCTGTTGGCATGGTTTTAGTAAAGCTAACTTGGGTTGGTTGGGTGTTGCGTGCTGTGTTGGCCTCGGTCAATTGCCAACTGCCAATCATAAAAAGACACAGTGTGAGCAGGGGATTTATTTTCATGTCTGGATTCCTTGGTTATTGTCAGCCGCATAGAATAGCAAATCACTTTGTTTAATGCATGTGAAAATAGTACCATTAAAGGATTGGTCGGATTTAAAGCTTATTTTATAATGACCATATGAATTTACAAGCCAACAATCACTGCAGTCGTTGTGGTCTTGACATCACTCAGGCCCAAACACATCGAGACACTAAACTTTGCCCGAAATGTGGACATGCCCTGGATTCCATTCAACAGGATGTTAGTCAGCCGCCTAAAACCGGTCCGATGTCACAGCATCAGCTTATTCTGATGATGATACTATTGCCATTATTGGTGGTGGCAATGACGGTGGGTTCCTGGTATATCATTAAAGCTTATCGCTTGCCTTCAGTTGATGTTGAGACACCATCTTCTTTAATTCATTCTGATTGATGGCTGTAACGACAAGACGTAAATTATCCTAATTAACTTCATTAGATACTAACACCATTTCTGTTAAACTGATGTCTTTAACGAGGGGAAAGACATGTCCAATACCAAAGCCTACGCGGCATTTAATAACAAAGACGATTTAAAACCACACGATATTAACCGCCGAGAACCCGGTGCCGATGATGTCCAGATTGATATACTTTATTGTGGCGTTTGCCACAGCGATATTCATGTGGCGCATGATGATTGGGGCATGACGGTTTATCCGGTGGTGCCAGGGCATGAGATTATCGGTCGGGTAAAAGCCGTCGGTGCTGATGTCAAAAATTTTAAAACCGGTGATTTAGTTGGCGTCGGTTGTATGGTGGATTCATGCCGGCAATGTGATCCATGCCAAGCTGACTTGGAGCAACATTGCGAGCAGGGCATGGTGATGACCTATGGCAGTGAAGATCCGCATCATGAAGGTGAGATGACCCATGGTGGTTATTCGACGCAGATTGTGGTGGATCAGGATTTTGTGCTGCGGGTTTCCGAAGATTTGGACACCAAAGCGGTGGCACCCTTATTGTGTGCCGGCATCACCACTTATTCACCGTTGCGACAATGGAACGTCAAAGCCGGTGATAAAGTTGGGGTGATTGGTCTCGGGGGGTTGGGTCATATGGGGGTTAAATTAGCGGCGGCCATGGGCGCAGAAGTGGTGATGATTACCACCTCACCTGAAAAAGGTGCAGATGCCAAACGTTTAGGCGCGTCTTCGGTGTTGGTTTCAAAAGACGAGGCCGCCATGGAAGCCCATGCCGGCAGTTTTGATTTTTTGTTGAACACCATTCCGGTGGCGCATAATTTAGATTCGTATATTCCACTGTTGAAAATGGGCAAAACCATGTCCTTACTGGGCGCCAGCCAGATTGACTGCCACAGCCTTGGCTTGGCATTTGGTCGTAAAGTGATTGCCGCGTCTTTGATTGGCGGTATAAAGGAAACCCAGGAGATGCTGGATTTTTGTGCTGAGCATAACATTGTTTCGGATGTCGAGATGATTAATATGCAGGACATTAATAACGCTTATAAGCGGGTTATGGATAACGATGTTAAATACCGCTTTGTGATTGATATGCAGTCGCTTAAAGCGGTCTAAATAGAACGGTATGAGAAACATGTTGCCGGTGCTTGGTTTTTTAAAGCACCGGCAAAATAGGTTTTTTAGCGACAGAAAGCCGGCAGCAATTTGGCTCTGACATTCGATTCACAATGCCAGGCAATGCCCGTATCAGTTACCTCAGGAAAAAGTTTCACATAGTCCTCATCGCTAAAGCTGTCATCAATGGCGTCAAGATGAATCGTAATAATTCCTGTGGCGTCTTCGAGACTGATATTGGCCGGCAAATCACTTAACTGCGCGGCAGATCCGGAAAACTCACCGGTGGCGATATAGTGCTCTGCAACCGCCAATTTAACGGCTGTGGTGTACATCATTGCTTCCATAATTTTGGCTCTTATGGTGTAGTCTCGATAAGCCGGAATGGCGTAGGCGGCGAGAATTCCGGCCACAGCCACAGTCAGCATGCCGGTCTCAGGCCGAATCAAATGTTCAGCCAATGAGTATTCATAATCTATTTCCACGCTAAAACCTTGACGATCAGAATGCA
>QQUO01000239.1 GCA_008501575.1 Pseudomonadota bacterium | reverse complement strand
TGTCTCAACTGATGATGATTTGTAGTCTATTGGCATTGTTGCTGGTGTCAGCTTTGATGGGCGGATTAATTCATTCGGAACGGTGGGAAATGAAACGCGTGGAAGTGGCCGCCGAATATCAACTGGTGACCGCCGAACAAGTGCGCTTGGTGGTTAAAAAGACTGCAGAACGGTCCTTTTTTAGGCTGGATACCGTTCAAGTTAAGAACACCCTTAAATCATTGAATTGGGTGCGTGAGGCACATGTGGTGAAACAATGGCCTGACAGTCTGAAAGTGACACTGTTGGAACATCAGCCCAGGGCCATTTGGAATGAACAACAGTTAATTAATCAGCGGGGTGAATTATTCACTGTTGAGCGCATCGATGATGTTGCCGATTTACCAAAATTATATGCACCTGATAATCAGGCCGAGTCGGTGTATAAATTATTTAATCGATTCAATCAATTGCTGCAACCGGTGGGCCATGAAATCGCCACTGCACGGGTTAACCAACGAGGTGGCTGGCAATTGGTGTTACGCAATGGTTTGCAAATCAATCTCGGTAGCGAACAACAAGAAGCCCGGGTTTTGCGATTAGCCGATACCTGGCAAAGCATGATGCGCAGTAGCCAACGTTTACCGCAACGCATCGATTTAAGATATAGCAACGGCTATGTGGTGCAATGGCACCCCAATCATGATGAACAAAAATCATCTGACGTTAATAATCAGAAACAGGAGGTCAGCTGATGAAAGTGAAAAAAAGTGACAGTAGATTACAGGTCGGATTAGACATAGGAACCTCTAAAGTGGTCGCCATTGTCGGCGAAATGCATGGTGATGGTTCCATGGAAGTGGTGGGTATTGGATCATCACCATCGCGTGGCTTAAAACGGGGTGTGGTGGTGGATATTGAATCCACCGTACAGTCAATAAAACGGGCCATTGAAGAGGCTGAATTAATGGCCGGTTGTGAGATTCAGTCGGTTTTTGTGGGTATCTCTGGCAGCCATATCCGCAGTATTAATTCCGATGGTATCGTCGCCATAAAAGACAAAGAAGTCAGTAAAACCGATGTCGAAAAGGTGTTGGATGCCGCTCGTGCAGTGGCCATCCCCAATGATCAAAAAGTATTGCATGTGTTGCCACAAGAATATGTTATTGATGGTCAAGACGGCATACGTCACCCGGTGGGTATGTCCGGTGTCCGTTTGGAAGCACGGGTTCACCTAATCATCGGTTCTGACAGTGCCGCGCAAAATATTAATAAATGTGTGGCTCGGTGTGGTTTATCTGTGGATCAACTCATCGTTGAACAATTGGCCTCAGCCACTGCAGTACTGACAGAAGATGAGAAAGAGTTGGGTGTTTGTATGGTCGATATTGGCGCCGGTAAAACTGATATTGCGGTGTTTACCCAGGGTGCCATTCGCCATGTCTCCACCATTCCAATTGCCGGTGATCAGGTCACCAATGACATTGCCGTTTCAATGCGTACACCGACTCAGCACGCCGAAGACATAAAATTAAAATATGCTTGCGCCTTAAGACAACTGGCCTCAGCAGAAGAAACCATTTCGGTGCCCAGTGTGGGTGACCGTTCGCCCAGACGTTTGGCACGACAAACCTTGGCCGAAGTGGTGGAACCGCGTTACGAAGAATTATTTAGTTTAGTCCAGGCCGATTTGCAACGCAGCGGCTACATCGATTTAATTGCCGCCGGTATTGTGTTAACCGGTGGCGCTGCCCGTATGGAAGGGGCTGTGGAATTGGCTGAAGAAGTATTCCATGTGCCTGTTCGTTTGGGCGTGCCGGTGGGTGTCACCGGCTTAAAAGAGGTTGTTAATAATCCGGTCCATGCCACGGGCGTCGGATTATTGCAATACGGCAGCAGCAGTGATTATGTTGCCGAAAATTTAACGGAGTCAGAAACCTGGCTTCATAAATTTAAAAAGTGGTTTCTGGGCGATTATTAATCGCTGAAATTATAAGTAATTTTGGAGGTATATTGATATGTTTGAATTAATGGAAAACGATAGCATCGGTGCAGTCATTAAGGTGATTGGTGTCGGTGGCGGCGGTGGCAACACGGTCCAACAAATGGTGGACGCTAAAATTGATGGTGTTGAATTTATATGTGCCAACACCGATATGCAGGCGCTTGAAAAAACCAATTGCAAAAATGTGATACGCATTGGTCAAAATGTAACCAAAGGTTTAGGTGCCGGAGCCAATCCGGAAGTCGGCCGACAGGCTGCTTTAGAAGACACTGAACGTCTTAAAGAAAGCTTACAAGACACCGACATGGTGTTTATCACCGCCGGAATGGGCGGTGGAACCGGAACCGGTGCGGCACCGGTGATTGCACAAATTGCTAAAGAAATGGGCGTTTTAACAGTGGCGGTTGTGACTAAACCGTTTCCGTTTGAAGGTAAACGCAGGATGGATGTGGCCAATAAGGGTATCCAGGATTTAGAGCAGCATGTGGACTCATTAATTACCATTCCCAATGGTAAGTTATTAACCCATTTTGGTCGTGATGTGACCCTGTTGAATGCCTTTAAAGCCGCCAATGATGTGTTGCAAGGTGCTGTACAAGGTATCGCCGAACTGATTACTTGTCCCGGTTTGGTTAATGTCGATTTTGCCGACGTCCGCACGGTGATGAGTGAAATGGGCATGGCGATGATGGGTTCAGGATCCGGTAAAGGTGATGATCGCGCTGCCGCGGCCACTGAACTGGCGATGAATTCACCCTTGCTTGAAGATATCGACATGCATGGTGCCAACGGTGTCCTGGTTAATATTACGGCCGGAATGGATTTAACCATTGGCGAATATGATGAAATCGGTGATTTGATTAAAGAGTATGCCTCTGATGAAGCCACAGTGGTGGTTGGCACATCCATTGATATGGAAATGAAAGATGAAATCCGGGTGACTGTGGTGGCCACAGGCTTAAATAAAAAGCTGAATAAAAAGCAGTTTAAATCAGTCGAAATTGTTCGCGAGGCGACGAATAATCAACCGGAACAACCTTTGCGTGCCACCAGAGACGATGTCGACAGTCAAAATAGCGGACAGGCGGTTATTGATCAACTTAGGGGTAATGATAAGGTGCAAGAGTCTGATGATTATTTAGATATTCCGACCTTTTTAAGAAACCAGTTAGATTAATCAGGCGATTAATCCAATGTGGCAGATTAATTGTTATCGTTGAGCTTTATGTATAAGCCAATAATTTGTATGGGTGACGGCGTACCTCCCGCCGCACCCGCAAATTCGTTGTTTAAAAACAACAAAACGCTTGTTTAAGTGATAACTTGTGATACAATCGGCAAAAATTAAACCATAAGACCCCATATCAGTCATTTATGATTGCACAACAAACACTAAAAAATACCGTTCGCGCCACTGGCGTTGGCATCCATTCTGGGCAGAAAGTATTTATCACTTTACAGCCTGCACCGGTTAATACCGGCATTGTCTTTCGACGCGTTGACTATAAACGACCTGTGGCCATTAAGTCCAATGCACTCAATGTGGGTGAAACAAGTATGTCAACAACGCTGGTTAAAAATGGTGTGAAAGTAGGTACCGTCGAACATTTGATGGCCGCTTTTGCCGGTATGAACATTGATAATTGTTATGTTGATTTAAGTGCCTCAGAAGTTCCTGTGATGGATGGTTCTTCAGGGCCTTTTGTGTTTTTGATTCAATCGGCGGGTATCCAAGAACAGAATGCAGCCCGTCAATTTATTAAAATCAAAAAAGAAGTAAAAATTCAAGTGGATGATAAATATGCCCTGTTACAACCGGGTACAGGCAGTCAATATTCTTTTGAAATTGAGTTTGATCATCCTGCATTTGAAGACCATTGTCGTTTTGCTGCCATTGATTTGAATCGCCAATCATTCATCAAGGAAGTGTCCCGCGCCCGCACCTTTGGTTTTATGCGAGATATTGAAATGTTGCGCAGCCATAACCTCGGTTTGGGTGGCAGTATGGATAACGCCATTGTTCTGGATGATTATCGGGTACTCAATAATGACGGTTTGCGATACGAATCTGAATTTGTAAAACATAAGTTATTGGATGCCATTGGTGACATCTATCAATTGGGTCATCCCATTATTGGTAAATTCCACGGTTATAAATCAGGACATGCTCTGAATAATGAATTGGCCCGGGCATTATTGGCCGATGAATCAGCTTATGAACTGGTCAGCTTTGAAGGTAAAAAAGACCGTCCGGCTGAAATGCTACCGGCCTATTTAACCACCTAAATTTCAATTCGATCAATCCAGTTGCGATTGAGCAAAATCAATATCCATCGCCTGTACGGCATCCAGCGGTTCCATGTCAGCGGCTTGTTGATATAAGGCAGTGGCCTTTTCAACGGCATCCTTTTCTTTTAATAAAATATAGGCATTACCAGCTTCAATTAAATTAATGGCTGTGGGGGCCAATGACAAGGCCTGATCGATATGTTTTAGGGCCAATTTGGGTTTTGCGCCATAGGTGATACCGCCCAAAGTGGCACCGACCTTATTAATGACTTCCGCATGATACAGCGCCATGGCAATATGAGCCTCTGCGTGATTTGGCTGGTGTTTAAGAACGGTGTCTAAGCGTGTTTTAATTTTACCACCCATTCCCTGGTGTAAGGCTTTGGTGATTGAAATAGATTGTGAATAGCGGCCCATGGTTAAGGCGGTGGTAAATTCACAATTAAAATCAAAATGTCCGCTTTCACTGGTTTCGACGCCGTAGTGGAAGGCGTCACGTAATAGCTCAGTGGACAGCTTATCGTCTTCACACACATAATCAGTGTATGCCACCACCGATCGTAATAACACAGGCAATCCCTTGCTGCCGAGACCACGACCTTTTTTAGCCGCTTCACTAAAATGTCCATTGTGAAAAGATAACCAAGCATCCAATAAGTCACCGGAAGGTAATTGGGCTAAATCAGCTTGATGTAAATTTTGCCAGCGATCCTTCAGTTCTGTTTTGTTCAAAGTCAGAATATAGGTGGGTTCGGTGTCGTGCCAATCATTAAATTTCATATTATTACAATTATTTTATGGTTTAGTGTGTTTACTCTATCGTTAATGATTATGATACCCATATTAGTTCAGAAACACAATCAAATGAGGTCTAAAAAATGAATACAAATCAAGTAAAAGAATCAGCCAAAAATATCTATTTAGCCGGTATGGGTGCCGTATCAATGGCCCAGGAAGAAGCCGTTAAAGTATATTCAAAAGGCTCAAAAGAAAGCCAAAAATTTTATAACCAATTAATCAAAGAAGGCAAAAAATTTGAGAAAAAATCCAAAAAATCAGTGAACGAAACCACTGAAATGGCGGAAAAGAAAGTTAAAAGCTTAAAAGCATACGCTAATGAGCAAGTTGAGAAAATTGAAAAGTTGTTTGAAGCCCGTGTTGAAAAAGCACTGCAAAAGTTGGATATCCCAACCGGTGAAGACATCGACAAACTCAGC
The DNA here is from genome assembly GCA_008501575.1 of Pseudomonadota bacterium. Classification (GTDB taxonomy): domain Bacteria; phylum Pseudomonadota; class Gammaproteobacteria; order Xanthomonadales; family Marinicellaceae; genus Marinicella. The sequence goes on along the minus strand of QQUO01000239.1, from coordinate 40 downwards.
AATAAAATGGATGCTTTAACCAAAGAAATCAAAAAATTAG
>QQUO01000088.1 GCA_008501575.1 Pseudomonadota bacterium | reverse complement strand
GGGTGCCGCCTGCCGGAGTGGGAATCAGATTGACATAGCCTTCGGTAATCAATTAGCCTTCCGGAACCCAGGCCACCATCCAATCCACGGTACACTCATCATCCTGCTCGGTACCATCCATACCTTCTATTGGAATTTTTTCAGTAGCTTGTGTGGCATTATTAAAGTAATCACTTAAACCATTTTCATAACACCAGCTGTCTTCAGTGCCTTTAATATCATCCTGGAAAACAACCGTTAAACCCGGAGACAAAACGGCTTTGGCTTTGAGCAAACGTCGCAATCGTTTGCCATCGATTTTTAAAGTGTCAAAATATTTGGCTTCCGGGGTAAATTGAATGCGGGTACCGGTGTTGCGTTGCCCCACTTCTGCCACCGGTTTAAGTTCACTGACTTTATCACCCTGTTCAAAAGCCATATGATATTCCTGACCCTGGCGTTTAACCCAGACATCCAGGCGCGAAGATAAGGCATTAACCACCGACACGCCGACGCCATGTAAACCACCTGAGAATGTATAATTCTTGTTTGAAAACTTACCACCTGCGTGCAATTTAGCCATGATTAATTCAACACCGCTGACACCATGTTCCTTATGCACATCAATCGGCATACCACGGCCATCGTCAATCACTTCAATTAAGCCATCTTTGTACAAGCGCACGGAAATCTTTTTAGCAAAACCGGCCAGTGCTTCATCCACTGAATTATCCACCACTTCCTGAATCAAGTGATTGGGCCGTTCGGTATCGGTGTACATGCCCGGCCGACGTTTTACCGGCTCTAAACCTGACAGAACTTCAATGTCTTCTGATTGGTATGAATTTGTCATAAATTTATCTGTGATTTTCGGTTTATATTTCTTTGTAAATGGATTCAGGTTGCTGATTAGAGTCTGTATCTTGGGAATCGTTGTTATCACCATTAACCGGATATAAAGCATCATAGGTCACGTAATTGGCTGAAAACACCACACCCATCATTACTCCCATAAACAACAACATCAGGACATTAACCATCCCCAAACCAAAGACACCGGCCAACAATCCCATTACCAGACTGATGACAAAGGCCGCCGCCAAGGCCAACATCATCAACCACATGGTTAGACTAAGGATGGGTCGCCAGGCAAACAACACGGTTTTTACACTACGGATCATGGCTTGAATCGGGGTATCCTCGTTAAACATGACCAGAGCCGGTGAAAATGCCATAAGCAAGGCCACCGGAATACCGGTGATAATATTAACCAGTAATCTTAACAATGCTTCAGACAGCATAATCTCAGCTGCTGCATCAGGTGTCAAGGGCGGTAACTGTAACGCCTCAAGCAGCCCCAACTGCAGTGTGTGCATCAAATAATTAAGCGCAACAGCCAACACCCCCAATAACAATAATACGTTAAATCGTGTTAGGAGCTTTTGCCAACACTGCGACCACAATTGAATGGCAGCTGGAAGCACTTCGCCATTCTTTGATTGCTGTCGACATAACAGATAAAACCATGCGGTCATTAAAGGCATGGCCAGCATCAGCGCCATTAACGCCACCTGGACCGACAGTATGGACAACAGCATGACAGCAAAAGCAACCATCAGTAAAGTGGCATACCAATGCTTTTGCATATGTTGAAACAGTTTAATGCCCTGGCTCAGCCATTGTTTTCCCAATGACCAATTTAAGGCTTGTTTGGGTTGTGGGTGTTGGTAAGGGTTCATAAATTATTCTGTGGTGGCGGTGGCTTGGCCATTAATGGCGGCATTCATTGCATACCAGCATAACAAGGCTGATTTAATCCGTGAGGGAAACTTTTTAACACTCACCAAACATGCCACCGGCCCCAGGACTTGCTCCGCATTCGGTAGCCCTTCTGCACTCATTAATTGCTTAAATGAGGCAAATAAATGCAATGCCTCGAAGATTGTTTTGTTGCTGATTAATTCAGTCATCATAGAAGCCGATGCCATGGATATGGCACAACTGTCACCGGCAAAATGAGCCGTTTGTATGGTGTCATCCACAATGGTTAAATAAACATGCACCTGATCACCGCAAATGGCATTTAAACCTTCGGCATGATGGCTCCAATGGTCCGGTTCTCCATAGTTTTTTGGGTTTTTATTGTGTGCCAGTACTTGTTGTTTATAAAGTTTATTGAGGTCGCTCATTCAGTTGAAATATTCAGGTTATGAAAACATCGCTTTCGCTTGGTTCAGCGATTCTACCAGAATATCCACTTCTTGTTCAGTATTATAAAAAGCCAATGAAGCTCGACAACTGCCGGGCACATCAAAAAACTGAAAAATCGGCATGGTGCAATGATGGCCGGTGCGAATGGCAACACCGTAATGGTCAATAATGGTGCCAATATCATGGGGGTGAATACCGTCGATATTAAATGAAAATACCGGTGATTTATGTTTGGCTGTACCAAAAATACGTAAGCCTTCAATGCCATTTAATGCCTGTTCGGTGTATTGTCGCAAATCCGCTTCGCGTGCACCAATTTGTTCAATCCCCACCTCCATAATAAATTCAGCGGCAGTCCCTAAGCCAATGCCACCGGCAATATTAGGCGTGCCGGCTTCAAACTTAGCAGGTACTTTATTATAAATTGACTCTTCAAAAGTAACTTTGCTAATCATTTCACCGCCACCGTGATAAGGTGGCATGGCGTCCAAATGAGCCGCTTTTCCATATAAAACACCGGATCCGGTTGGACCATACATTTTATGCCCCGACACCGTGTAGAAATCACAGCCAATGTCCTGAACATCCACCTTTAAATGAGGCGTTGCCTGAGCGCCATCAATCAGCACCGGTATATTCTTGGCATGGGCTTTTTGCACCAGTTCTTTCACCGGATTAATGGTGCCCAAGGCATTGGACACATGCACCACAGACATAAACTTGGTTCGCTCAGTCATTAACTGATCAAGATTATCCAGCACCAGTTCACCTTGATCATTCATGGGAATAATTTTGAGTTTGGCACCGGTTTGTTGACACACGATTTGCCAGGGGACAATGTTGGAATGGTGCTCTAAATGCGAAATTAAAATCTCATCACCGGGCTGCAGTCGCTCTTTAACAAAAGTTTGGGCGACCAAATTTACGCCTTCGGTACAACCCCGTACAAAGATTAAATTATCCGGCGACGGGGCGTTAATTAAACGAGCTAATGAGCCGCGCGCTTGTTCATAGAGATCAGTGGCACGGCCACTGAGACAATGAACTCCGCGATGAATATTGGCGTTATGGTGGCAGTAATAATCGTTGACCGCATCAATCACCACTTGCGGACGCATGGCGGTGGCGGCATTGTCAAAATATACCAGTGGTTTGCCATTCACTTGTTGGTGTAAACAAGGAAAGGCTTCTCTCAACATATTATCGCCTCTTGTTCGAAGGACACCATCATGATGGCTTTTGCCTGCTCTAATCCGATGCCGCGAGAACGCAGGAAAAACAACACATTTTCATCCAAAGCACCAATGGTCGAACCATGTGCCGCCACCACCTCATCGGTATACACTTCCAATTCCGGCTTACTGGCGATTTTGGCATCACCTGACAGCAGTATATTTTTTAAATCCTGTGTTATTTCAGAGCCATCTGCGCCTTTGGCCACCACCGCTTTGGCATTATTGAAGATTTGTGCAGAATCATCGGCCAGACTGCGGTGTGTGACATCAGAGATGTTGTTTTTAAAAGCATGGTTAATCAATACAATGTCCGCAATATGGCTGTTATGACCGGCTTTATTGACTGAGCCTGAGCGGTACTCCGCTTGTTCTGCTGTAAAATCCACCCAATGTATGTGGTGCTGTAAATTACCTGATTCGTGGCGATTTTGCGATTCCACATAGGCGTTTTCGGCCAGGGTAAAATGCTGTAAGCTGACATGCTGTTGACCGGCGTGTAAAACATTGTGCTGATGGCGGGTTAAGCGGGCGTTTTGTGCCACCCGATAATTATTAACCACATTAATGCGACCCGTCACATAGTGCTCGTCAATGGTAACCGCTGCATTTTTTTCAATATTGATGACATTCCGCAGATAAGTCCAGCGATTGAACTCAGCCACATCATAACGCAACACCACAGTGGCATCTTGCGGTGCCTGAGCAGAAACATCAACCACCACACCATGGGTAAATAAACCCTGGTTAAGTGATTGCACCACCAATTCTTTGGCCAAAGCAGGACTCAGGTCCATATCAAGCCACTGATTTTCTGGTAATTCCTGGATCGGTTTTAGCGACAACCAGTCAGGTAAATTACGGTCGAAATCAACGCCCTGGGTGGTTAAATTAATCACCACAGCATTATCAGCAGTGGTTAATTCTCGCTCTGTGTTTGCAGCAGAATCCAGTTCACTTTTCTGTAAGCGATCGGCATCACTATAACGCCACAGCTCCAGTTTTCTGCTGGGGCCCGGCAATGTGCTTAAGGTTGCTAAGGCCGCTTGCTTTTTGGCTTGCATCCAATCGGGCCAACGGACCTCAGTGGCCGGCTGATAAGCCGCGGCCAACCAATCAACTTTCAAGCCAGCCATAGCCTTGCTCCTCCAGTTCTAACGCCAGCTTTTTGGTGCCGGATTTAACAATTTCACCATCCACCAAAACATGCACAAAATCCGGCTCAATGTAATCCAGTAAGCGCTGATAGTGGGTAATAATCACAAAAGACCGGTCCGGTGAACGCAACTGGTTAACGCCATCTGCAACCACCCGTAAAGCATCAATGTCCAAACCGGAATCGGTTTCATCCATAATCGCTAAATTTGGTTCCAAAACAGCCATCTGAAAGACTTCATTACGCTTTTTCTCACCACCGGAAAAACCGACGTTGACCGGTCGCTTGAGTAAATCATCACTCATATGTAACTGTTTGATTTTTTCCTTCACCATACGTAAGAAAGCAGCCGAATCAAGATTATCTTCACCGCGGTATTTACGCTGTGCATTATAAGCCGTGCGTAAAAAGTACATGTTATTGACACCGGGAATTTCGACCGGATATTGAAAGGCTAAAAACACCCCTTCGGCAGCCCGCTCTTCAGGCTCCATTTGTAATAAATCTTTACCTTGATAGGTAACCGAGCCCGAAGTTGCTGTGACATGAGGCATCCCGGCCAATAAGTTACCCATGGTACTTTTACCCGAACCATTGGGCCCCATAATGGCATGTACCTCACCGGGTTTTACGGACAGGTTTAAATTCTTTAAAATTTCTGTGTCACCTGCTTTTGCATATATATTTTTAATTTCTAACATCAGCCTATCGCTCCTTCTAATGAAACATCCAACAGGGCTTTGGCCTCTACAGCAAACTCCATTGGCAGTTCTTTAAACACTTGTTTACAAAATCCATCCACAATCAGCGAGATGGCTTCCTCTTCAGGAATGCCGCGCTGCAGACAATAATTCATTTGATCTTCAGAAATCTTCGAGGTGGTGGCCTCATGTTCTAAAGTGGCCGTCATATTGGCAGATTCGGTGTAGGGGAAAGTATGGGCGGCGCATTCTTT
>QQUO01000096.1 GCA_008501575.1 Pseudomonadota bacterium | reverse complement strand
GGTGCGTGAGCCGGTGTCACGGTTGCTGTCTTATTAGAATTAGATCAGCCATAAAACCGGTCAGCCATTACAGCACCAGGCTTGTGATTGGTCCATCGAAGCATTTATTCAAGCCCAGTCCAGTCCGGAAATCAACAATGGTCAAGCAAGGCGTTTTAGTGGATATTTGCATCAGTCGACGCCTGATGATGAACTTTTATTCGAAACGGCACGTGTTGCTTTAAAGAATTGTTTTTCGCTGGTTGGTACCACGGCTTGTTTTGATGAGGTTTTGCTGTTATTGCATCGTTTTTTGGGTCTAACAGACTTATTTTACCAACGTCAGAATCAATCATCACAACGCCTTCAAATTGATCACATCAGTGACGATGTGCGTAGTCTGATTGAAGACAATAATCAAGCTGATATACAACTTTATCAATTTGTGGATAAGCGGTTACAAGATCTTATTGCGAATTACCTAACAACTGAGGAAATCAGTGGTTTTCGGAGCAAAAATGACAAAAATCACCACTGGTTTCCCCAAACATGACCGTTTTTTTTAAATTGGGCGTTAAAGAAGCTGAGCACGGTGATTGATTTTTAAAGGCAGGATAAGGTTAATTCTTGGTTGTTGTCTTTTTCATTGTAATGGTGGTTTTTGTCGTTTGATTTACGGGTTAAATCACAAAACATAATTTTAGCATGTACAATTCGGTGATGGATAAAGACATAAAGAGGGTTAAAGATGGATAAACAATTAAATATATTGGTCGATGGTTTTAATTTAGCCTTAAAAAAAGGATCAGGCATAAAAACCTATGGCATGACCTTATTGGACGCCTACCAAAAGCTGGGTCACAAGGTCAGTGTGTTGACCGATAATCAGTATGTTACCGGTGAAAATGCCCTTTTGGATGAAGTTAATTTGTTTGATCAGGATGAGGTGCGGTTACACCCCTGGTTAAACCACAAATGGGTTCGCAACTTACGTGCCGGCAGTTATGTGTTGCGAAAACGAAAAGCCCATCAGGTGGTGCCGAATATTGTGGAACCGGATCCGGAAAACTATTTATCCAAAGTTGGTGGTGAAAAATATGCTTTTATCGAAAATATCCCTGATGTGTTTCATATGGCCAATCGGATGTTTGCCATCACCAAACGGTTAACCAAAATTAAACCTTCCCAAAAACCCGATGTTTTTCATTTAACCACGCCCTGGCCGGTAAGAATTCCCGGAGTCAAAACGGTCATCACCATTCACGATTTAATTCCGTTAAAAGTGCCTTTTACCACTTTGGATTTTAAAAAATACTTTTATTATCTCTTTAAACAAGCGGCCGAATCGGCAGATTTAATTTTGGCGGTGTCGGCACACACCAAAAAGGACATCATTGAAATTTACGGTGTGCCGGAAGAAAAAATCAAAGTGACTTATCAATCCTATCGCCAAAGTGCGCCTGAGATTAAGCAACAAGATGAAGCGGTTTATCTGCAGTCTCAAAAGCTCACACCACAGAAATATATTTTATTTGTCGGTAATATTGAGCCCAAGAAAAATATCAAGCAACTGATACAGGCCATGGCCTACGTTAAAAAAGGCTATAAATTAGCGGTGGTTGGGCGCAAGGCCTGGATGCACGAAAGTCAGTTAAAAGGTTTGAAAAACTTTCTTAAAAAAGAAGACTATGTGTTTCTTGATTATGTGCCTGAATATGAATTGGGCATGTTGTATAAAAATGCCACTTGTTTGGTGATGCCCTCACTATACGAAGGTTTTGGGTTGCCGGTTTTAGAAGCGATGCAATATGACTGCCCGGTCATCTGTTCCAATAAATCCTCACTGCCGGAAGTGGCCGGTGATGCCGCTGTTTATATCGACCCCTATCAATTTGGTGAGATTCGAGATGCCATCAACGATTTAATTGAGCACCCTGAAAAGCGCCAAGATATGATTAAAAAAGGGCGCGAGCGGGTTGAATTTTTTAGTCCCGATAATTATTCCAAACGATTAGTAAATGCCTATGAAGGCTTGGTTTAGAAACGTATTTAAAAAAGTTCAAACACCGGCGTATTATTTTGCTCATATACCGAAAACCGCCGGTACCAGTTTTATTGTTTTGTTAGACCGCTATTTTCCGGACTCAGTAATTATGCCAGAACAACTGTGGCGTCAAGTGGGTCGAATTTCTGATGTAAAAGCCCAAGATTACCAGTTGATTCGGGGGCATTTTGGTGGTGGCGGGGCAATCATGTTGACTGACCGGCCGGTGAAACACTTCACCATGTTACGTGACCCGGTTGAGCTGTCTTATTCCACTTACGAATTTATAAAACGGGAACAAAATACGGTGGTTCATGAGCTGGTGGTGGGTGAGCAATTAAGTTTTGAGGACTTTTTAAATCACCCGGATACTCAAAATCTGGTGCAAAATCGTATGGTGCGTTATTTATCCTTTGATTTTAATGACGATCCCAGCGCCCAGGAAGTTTTTTTATCGCCTCAGACGGTCCAGAGTATTCAGGGTTTGTTAAAGCCAAGTGGTCAAACACTGAATAATGAGGAACGATTTAACCGGGCTAAAAATTGGCTTGATAAGGCCCTGTGGTTTGGGGTTTTAGATCGGTTTGATGAAGCCATGCAGCTGTTGTGTTATCGCATGAAATGGCCGCCCATTGGTGCCAGCCAAAAACTTAATAAACACCATAAGCGACCGGTTATCAGTGAACTGGCAAGGCAACGGGTGTTACAGAATAACCGGGAAGACAGTCGGCTTTATGATTATGCGCAACATCAATTTGCCCATCAATACAGGGCCATGCTGACTGCTTTGGGCTGCAATGAATTGAGTTCCAGCAGCGACATTAATGCGGCTTTGGATCAGCATTATCAGAACGCCTATGCCGAGCAACACAAATCCCTTCAGGCGGTGGAATTTGATTGTGGACAAATATTATTGGGCCAGAATTGGCACCGCCGGGAATGGCTTGATCAGGAGCAAGCATACTTTAGGTGGTCCGGGCCGGCAACCGTCTCAAGCCTGGATTTTTGGCTTGAGCCGTATGATTACAGCATAGAGATCACCATTATTAATGCCTTGTCTGATTCATTCCTGGATGATTTAACCGTGCAAGTTAATGGTCATACAGTGGCCTGGTCAAGCGATGATGTCGGTGTGGTGAGAACGCTTCGCCTAATATGTCCAAAAAATTCGCTTCGCGACAATGGTTTATTGCGGTTAAGCTTTGAATGTGCCGATGTTTTGCCCCATGCAGAGGCCTTTGCCAGTGATGATTTGCGGAAGGTTGGATTTGCCCTGAAAAATATTGTCATAAAGCGTTAAAATAGTGCCATGAAGCACAAACCCATTTTTATATTAGGTCGATTTCGCAGTGGCACCTCCCATTTTTGGCATATTTTTAATCAGCTGTCTGGCTTTAAGGCCTGGTATGAACCGTTACACCCGCAACTGTTGGCACAATTGACAGTCACGGAGACCAAAGCTGATCACGTACATATCGATGATTACTGGGCTGCTTACCGAGAATTAACTGAATTGCCTCATTTTCATGATGTCCGATTTGGTGGTGAGCGTTTGTACCTCAGTGCCCAGGAAAGTTGGCCGGAATTAAGGCATTACCTGGATTTTCTAATTGATTCAAGTGGTGATAAACGGGCCGTGCTGCAATTTAACCGCATGGATTTTCGTCTGCCCTGGCTCAAAGGCTTTTATCCCCATGCGAATGTTGTCTATTTAAAACGAAATCCACTACAGTTGTGGTGCTCACAAAGAAAGCACATTGCTGCCGACTTGCGTTTATATGAATCTTATGCCGATGCCTATGAGTTAATGCAATGGTGTGCAGATTTGGCGCCCATGTTTCCATTTTTAGCGCCACAGCCCGGTCGTCATGCCTTTTACCGATTTTATGTGCTTTATCGTTTATCGGTATTGATGGGAACCCACCATGCCAACGTGGTCATTGATTTAGATGAAGATGTGTTTAACAGCAATGATTATTTAGACAAACTTAAAAAAGTCAGTCTCAGCGATGAGCAATTATCAACAGCCCTCAGCTTAAAACATGTCCCCGGGCGCTATGATATTGAAGCGGGTGAATTGGAACAGTTGTCTGCCATTATGACTGAGGTGGATGCATTGTTGACTGACTCAGGTTTAGACGATGAATTTGCCGGCCATACTGTGGCTGAAATTAAACGAAATAACCCGAATTTTTGGCGACAACAAAAATTAGATGTAAGTGCCGTGATACGGGAGTTAACACACAGCTGGCATCAGGAGCAAAAGGATAAAATTGAATTGCTTAACGCATTAGACAAACTGTCCAAACAAAGTAAAGGCAATGAATAAACAAAAACGCACTGAGATTTTTCAACGCCTGCGTGCCAACAACCCTGAACCCACCACCGAACTGGAATACAACTCACCTTTTGAACTGTTGGTGGCGGTGACTTTATCAGCGCAAGCCACTGATGTCGGAGTCAACAAAGCCACAGCACGATTATTTCCCAAAGCGAATACCCCCGAAGCCATATTAGCTTTGGGGGAGGAAGTTCTGAAAGATTACATCAAAACCATTGGCCTATTTAATTCTAAAGCCAAACACATTATCCAAGCCTGTCAGATTTTAGTGGATCAATTTAATTCACAGGTACCGGATAATCGTCAAGATTTAGAATCCTTACCCGGTGTCGGTCGAAAAACTGCCAATGTTATACTCAACACGGCCTTTGGCCAGCCGACCATGGCGGTGGATACCCACATCTACCGGGTTTCAAACCGCACCAAAATTGCTCCGGGAAAGACGGTATTAGACGTCGAAAAAAAACTGCTGCGATTGGTGCCCAAAGAATTTTTGAAAGATGCCCACCACTGGCTGATTCTCCATGGCCGCTATGTCTGTAAAGCCCGTAAACCCTTATGCAAAAAGTGCATTATTGTCGATTTATGTGAATATAAAGATAAAAATCTCGACTAAAACCATTTAAATGACAGGCACAGCCTTATTGATTGTTATTGATTCAGTATTGATGGCCGAAGCATAGGCCAGCACTTCAACACCTGCGTTGCGGGCTTGATTATATAAATCTGCGTATTTTTCATCAATATGTCCGGCCGCATCAACGGTCTTAATACCGCTGTGTTGTACCAAAAAAAACAGTATGGCACGATGCCCCTGTTGCTTCATTTCTATCAGTTCTCGTAAATGCTTTTGGCCGCGGCTGGTGACGGCATCGGGAAAAAAGCCGGCACCCTGTTTAAAGTCCTCGCCGGATTCTAAAAGCGTTACAGTTTTAATTTCCACATAGCAATCGGGTTTATTCTCGGTGGTTAATAGTAAATCAATGCGACTGTTCTCATCACCGTATTTGACTTCCTGCTGAACTAGATCATAATCCTGTAATTCTTTAATCACACCGTTTTCGATGCCTTCCATAACCATCTGATTGGCCAAATGGGTGTTAATGCAAATCATATGGCCGTCTTGAGTTTCATTAATCACCCAGGTATAGCGGTACTTGCGCTTGGGATTTTCAGAGTCAAATAACCAAGCGGTATCACCTGCGGTCCAACAATTTTTCATGGAGCCGGTGTTAGGACAGTGGGCGGTAAATTCACCCAATTCAGGATGGGTGACGTCTGCCAAAAAACGTTTATGACGTTTGATTAAGGTGGTTTTTAACAAGGGTGGGGTAAATTTCATGGTTATATTCTTTAAAATTCAATGAAAAGCTTTGTAATGGGGTTCGTCAGCCAGCGTTAAAAGTTGTTTATCGCCGGATGAATCTCCATAGGCGTAAATATATTGATAGTCAGTGAGTTTTAAATACTCCTCAACGCGTCTGACTTTTTCCGGACCATGGCAATTAAGGCCTTGTAATCGGCCGGTGACAGAATCATTCGATATCGCTAAATGGCTGGCAATTAATTCGATGTTTAAGTAATCACACCAGGGTTTTAACCAATTCTCTATGGAAGCCGAAACAATGATCACGCGATGCCCCTGTGTTTGATGCCATAAAATACGGTCAAGTGCCTTTGTTCGAATAATATTTGGCAAACTTTGCTCGGCATATAGTTTAGCTGTTTTACTAAAATGTTGTGCTGGCCAGCCGGAAAAATAGTGTGCCAACATGGATTGTTTGGCCTCGCTATTGCTGGTTCGTTTAAGCAGATAGGAAAGTAGCATCGGTGATTGTTTTACTAAACCGCTGAAATAACGCCTCTTACCCACTGCAAATTGAATAAAATCAATCATGCTGTCTTTATGGCTAATGGTGCCATCAAAATCGAACAGTGCTAATTTCATAAATCCATTTTCTTAAATTGCCACTCGGGAATTAATCGGATGATAAGCATAATCCAGGCCCAGATACCTTTTGTGTAGAGTGTGTTTTTGTTGTTTTGCTGGGCTTTGTAAATATCTTTGGCGACTTGTTCGGGTTCTGCCGTTAGTTTGGTTGGTAAGTCCATATCTGTGGTCATTTGGGTATTCACAAAGCCGGGTTTAACAGTTAGCACATGAACATTTTTTTTGTACAACCGATTGCGCAAACCCGATAAATAAGTGGTGAATCCCGCTTTGGCAGCACCATAAAGATAGTTTTTCTGGCGGCCGCGATCGCCGGCCACGGAGCTGATGCCGACAATAAAGCCGGATTGCCTTTGGACGAATAAATTGGCGATGATATTTAAAACTGATACATTACCGAGTAGGTTTTGATTCATGATTTTTTCGCATTCGGTCCAATCCTGTTCTGCTTGCGTTTGTTCGCCCAGATAGCCAATGGCGGTGATGACACCATCGGGTAGCTGCGGTAACTGGTTAATGAAGGCAGCATGGCTGTCAAAATCGTTGGCATCAAATTCATGTAAGAAGACCTTAATCTCATTTCGAATGGTCAAGTCTTTGGCAAAGTCATCTAATTCGTTGATGGTTCGACCGGCCAGTAGTAAATCATAGCCGTTGGCTGCATATTGTTGGGCCACGGCCCGGGCGATGTCGCTTTTGGCACCGAGTATTAATAAAGATGACATGGTTATAAGCCTATTCGTAAAGATTGTGCGGAATTAAAATGTTGGTTCATGTTGTGATCCTGCCTATATTGTCTGAATTTCTCAATGTTCGGATAACCTTGTTCAAATACCTCGCGACTGACGCGGGCATCTTTGGCCAGATAAAACCGGCCTTTATAATTTAAAACAAGTTGATCTAATCGGTTGAGTAGCGGAAATAATTTATCTTGAACTTTAAAATCCAGGGCCAGACTATAACCTTCCATGGGGAATGACAGCCAGTTTTCATTGGCTTGACCGTGGAGTTTTAAAACCGCTAAAAAAGAACCCTGTCCGGCGTCTGCTATGGTTTTAAGAATGGCGTTAAGGCCTTCAAAACTGGTTTTTTTGGGCAGAATAAATTGATACTGAATAAAGCCGCGACGACCGTACATCCTATTCCAATGATGTATGCCATCCAAGGGGTAAAAGAATTGCTGGTAATGCACCGCTTCTTGTTTAACCGGCTTCCTTTGGCGGTGATAATACAGCGTATTAAATATTTTAATGGTCCAGGAATTCAACATAAATCCGGGAAACCAGCGGGGCATGGTACGGGCTTTTTTTTTGTTGGTTTGGGTTAACGAACCGTCATCGGCAAACTCACCTATACTGACCAAACTTCTCCCCAGAGATTTATTTTTGGCAAAGCAGTCAATCCAGGCGACTGAATAGGTGCTACTTTGGTTTTGTTCAAATACCGCAAAGGTTTCTTGCAAGTTGCGTGTTTTATGGGTGGTCTGCAGTATTTGTGTGGATGAGATGGCTTTGAGCTGAATGGTGGCTGACAGGATAACGCCGGTCAATCCCATACCACCACAAGTGGCTCTAAATAAATCCGGTTGTTGGTTTTTATGACAACTTATGGTGGTGCCGTCAGCCAATAAAAGCTGCAGTTCGGTGATATGTTCGCTAAAACAACCGGCCAGATGGTGGTTTTTGCCATGAACATCGGCGGCAATGGCACCGCCTAAGGTAACAAAACAGGTCCCGGGTGTCACCGGTAAAAACCAGCCTTTGGGCACAATGACTTTAAGGATTTCATCCAAAGTAACCCCTGCCTGGCAAGTGAGTGTGCCTTGTTGGGAATTAAAATCAATAAAATAATTCTGAGCCTGACGGCAGTCGATGATGCACTCACTTAAGGCGCTGTCGCCATAACTGCGACCATTCCCAAAAGCGATGGCGTTGGGGTTTTCGTTGTTTTTTACGAAACTGTGGAGATCCGATGCTGTGCGCGGTGTGAAAACCCGGTGCTTTAATTGAGGAAATCGCCCCCATCCGCTCACTTGTTTGGTAGATTGGTTAGGCATGGTGACTTTCGTGTTGTCTAAAGCTGAATAGACTGTGGCCGATGAAACTGGTGATTGCCGGCACTGCAATACCGCAGGCATGGGCCAAGGCTTCAGGATAAAAGTTGATGTTCAGCATCGGAAACAAGTTGTTGGCCAGTAACAAGCTAATAATTAGTGTTTGGGCAATGGCCAAAAGGTTGACCACGATGAAATAAAAAATTTGTTTTTTAACGGAATGTTTAGCCGGTTTAAAGACAACGATTTTGAATAAAATAAATGCCACCACCATGCCGGTGATATAAGCCCAGATAATTGCCACAGGATAGCTGAAAACGGTGCTGTATAAAAAACGACTTCCGAAGTTCACCAAAGCCGCGATACCACCGGTGAATAAAAACAGAATAAATTGCTTTGATAAAAATGAGGAAATCATCTATTTTTTTATTGAGAAGCGAGAAAATAAATCAGCAGATAACTCAGTAGCCAAGCAACAATGGTCAGCTGGATAAATATATCACGCATCAGTACCCGTGTCGGGCTGCTACTTTTTTGCTCCACAAAAGTGATTTGCATATAGCGTAAAATCCCTAAAATTACAAAAACACTGGTTAAATAGACATAGTCCGTACCGAGTCGTGCCATCACTTCCGGTGAAATGGTGTATTGAATGTAACCGATGATAATGACTGCTGACATTAGAACCATGCTGGCATTAATAAATTCCAGATTATAACCACCGATATTCTTGCGGGTTGATTGGCCTTGTTGTTGTAACAAAACATCATCTCGTCGTTTGGCAATACCTAAAAATATGGCCAGCAGAAAAGTCATGATTATAATCCACATCGACAGCGGATTAGGCAAAAATACATTGCCGGCAAATAAGCGTAATACAAAGCCCACGGCAATGATAAATATATCAATAATCGGTATATGCTTAAGCCCTAAGGAGTAAGCGATATTGATAATAAAATAGATTGCCATAACATAAAATAAGGTAGGTTGAAATAAATATGCAGCCATTAAAGCGACAATAGTTAACGATAAAAACACCCACCAAGCAGTCTGTTTAGACACAGATCCAGAGGCAATCGGTCGATACTTTTTGATTGGATGTCGGCTGTCTTCAACCACATCGTAAAGATCATTAAACGCATAAATAGCACTGGCAAGAAGACAAAACAACCCGAAAGCAACCACTGTATACCAGATAATTTCAGCATCGAAAGCAAAAGCAAAAAATAAAGGGGCAAACACAAACAGATTTTTCAGGTACTGGTGCGGCCTGATAAGTTTTATAATATTTTTAAAAATAGTCATTTATGAATGAACAGTCATCAGTTGTCCGGCAATAAAGAGGTGGCTTTTAATGTATTGTAACGAATCGCCTAATGGCTTATGAATAAATCTCAATTATACAAAACAAATATTTCATGGTTGGCATTGATTTTGACAATGCTGTATTTTTTAGTGTTTAGCATTCCAAATTTAGTGAAAGGTTTTTATGGGCCGAATGTTTGGGGGCAGTATTTGTGGTTTGTCTCGTACGAGCACGGCTTTATTAAACGAGGTTTATTGGGTACGATTTTTCAGTTTTTTTTTGGTGACTTCGCTAATGAAACTCAACAAATAATTCTCGTGGTTTTTTACAGTTTTTTGGTGTGTTTATTTTTTGCAGTACTATTTTTTCATTTAATTTATTTGGTTTATAAGTCGACTGTAGATTCATACAATAAAGTTTTTTATTTGGGTTTGGTGTGCTTTTTAAGCATCACACCTCTTTGGCCAACCTTGGCCAATACCACCGGTTACCCTGATTTGTTTGTGTTTATTTGGTGTTATCTGGGATTGATAGGTTTTTTGTATAGAAAATGGCGACTTATTATTATCTCGATTGTATTTGGCATACTTACTCACGAAGCCTTTTTGTTTTGTTGGCTTTCTGTGCTATTTATGATTCTGTATGAATATTTATATGTTCAAAAAAATCGGACTGTTTTAAAAATATTGATTATTAGCCTCGTTTTACCGGTTGTGGTTTACTTTGTGATTGGTTTTAATCATAACAATGATGCTTTAAAAATTACACTCAATCAGATCAGTTTTTTATCGGAAGAAAATAAGCATTTATTGTATACGCGACAATTTAATCAAGGTATTTATGGTGCATTTATCAAAATGATAAACATCATCACGAACAATTTTTATTTGTTTGTCATTAAAGCATTATATTTTTTGCTGATGCCTTTGGTGTTTTTCGTAATATTATCCTTATCTACCGGCAG
This sequence comes from Pseudomonadota bacterium, assembly GCA_008501575.1. Classification (GTDB taxonomy): domain Bacteria; phylum Pseudomonadota; class Gammaproteobacteria; order Xanthomonadales; family Marinicellaceae; genus Marinicella. The sequence goes on along the minus strand of QQUO01000096.1, from coordinate 12,819 downwards.
CAAATATAAAACCGGTTTACCACGAAATGTGTTTTACTTTTTGGTTATTTTTTCACCGTTAAGTATTTTATTCTTTGCCTGGGATTTATCCAGATTGTTATCGTATGCCTCATATGGAGCCACTTTACTGCTTATTTACATATTGACTAAAAACTTGCTGATAAACCATCAAGTCAAACTTAAATTAATGACATTGGGTATAGTTCTGTTATGTTCAGTCTTGTTTTATGTGAGAGCACCACTTGTTTATGCGTATTTTAATAAGTCGGCAATGGTTGGGGTGGGCCAATATGTATTTGATGATACTTTAGGCAAGGACATTTCTGCTTGGATAGTTGAAAATGACTTTAGGACCATGGTCAATAAAAACAAATCAAAAAACAGGGTTTTATACACAAAAACCATTGATGGGGAAAAATTAAAAATACCACAAAGTCAGATTTGCTTTGTGTGTGGTTATCAAAATGACTATATTTTAAATAAACAGTTAGAGCAAATTTGTACGAATAATTTATGCGACTACAAACCGGGGGTTGATAAGCAATTGCAATTCAGAGAATACCAGAGAATGTATTCGGGAGAATATGTGATTGAGTTGCATTACAGCAGTCCTCAGAAGAACAATGTGCCGATTGGTGATTTTGAGGTCATAGTCAATGGTCAAGTTTTACAAAGTATGACAATAACAGGAACAGATGGTGTTAGCAAAACGGCTTCAACGAGCTATGTTTTGAATAAAAATAAGTTTAATGCGGCCTTACACTTATTTGATCTGAATTTGATGACCAATCAACATATAATGGTTGAAAAATTAGTGATTGAATTGGTTCAATAATTTGTACGAAATTTATCATTAAGTGGTTGCTTAGGGATGTGGTTAAACCACAGCGCAAAAGCCAGGGCGGCTTGGTGGTGGAGCATGCCAATACCGTCGTATGATTGTTGAATGCCCATGGATTTACATTTTGTTAAAAACGGTTGTGCGGCCGCACGGTAAGATAAGTCATAGGCGATGGTGTTGAGTGATAGCCATTCGGGTTCTAGATCAGGTGATTGGCCTTGATGCCCTAAGGATGGGGCATTGATGATTACATCAAAACTGGTGTTTATTGGGGTGTCACTTAAGGCATGGCATAGGTTCGAAGATTGCGCCAATTTCTCGGCTTTTTTGAGGGTGCGGTTACTGATGTGGATGGATTTGGGTTGGCTTTGAACCATATTGGGTAAAACACCTTGTACCGCACCGCCGGCGCCGATGATTAAAATCCGTTTGTTTTTGATGGAGATATTTTTATCGTTGAAGTCATTGAGTAAGCCTGCACCATCGGTGTTGTCACCCCACAGTTGTTGTTTTTTTTTAAATAAGGTGTTCACTGCGCCGGCTTGTTGGGCCCGCTCAGTTAAATGGTCGGTTACAGTCATGATGGACTGTTTGTGGGGCACGGTGATGTTGGCACCGTGTCCACCCTGGTCAAAAAACTCATGGACTTTTTGAATTAACTGGTCACCTCGGACATCAATCAGTTGATAGTTGATTTTAAGGTTAAATTGTTGCGCAAAATTCTGCTGGATTTGGGGTGATAAACTGTGCTTAACCGGATGACCGAATAAGGCTAACTGAAAAGTCATTGTTGGTCGAGCCAATGAATTACACGGTCGGCATAGTACGTCAAAATGGCATCGCAGCCGGCACGTTTAAAACATAACAAAGATTCCATCACGGCCCCTTTTTCATCTAAAAAACCGTTGTTTATGGCGCTTTGTAGCATGGCGTATTCACCGGACACCTGATAGGCGCATATCGGTACATTAAAGTATTCTTTGGCGGTTTTAATGATGTCCAGATAAGGCATTCCCGGTTTAATCATCACCATGTCGGCACCTTCTTCAATATCCAATTGAATTTCGTCGATGGCTTCACGGGCGTTAGCGGGATTCATTTGATAAGTGGCTTTCGAGCTGCCGCCTAAGTTAGCCGCAGAACCGACGGCATCCCTGAAAGGCCCATAAAAAACCGAGGCATATTTCGCTGAATAAGCGAGAATGGCAATGTTGTGGCGTTTTTTGAGTTCAAATGCGGCGCGAATTTCACCGATACGGCCATCCATCATGTCAGAAGGTGCCACCATATCAGCACCGGCATCGGCATGAGATTGGGCTTGCATTACCAAGGCTCTGATGGTGACATCATTGAGAATATCACCTTGGTCATTAATGATGCCATCTTGGCCATGAGATGTATAAGGGTCGAGGGCGACATCAGTAATCACCAATAATTCGGGTATTTCAGATTTAATGGTTTTGACGGCTTTTTGGACCAGACCTTCCGAGTTCCATGCTTCTGAGGCATCATCAGATTTGAAGGCTTTATCAACCACCGGAAACAAGGCCACGGCGTTGAGACCTTTGGCCACCAAGTTATGAAGCTTATCCAATAATAAATCGACACTCATGCGGGTCACGCCCGGCATGGACTGTACCTGCTCAGAGCGGTTAAAACCATCGAGGATAAACACCGGCCAAATCAGATCCTGACTGCTGAGTCGGTGTTCTTGAGCCAGATTTCTGATGGCCTGACTTTGGCGCAGTCGCCGTTTGCGGGTGTGTGGGAAATGCATGTCTTTTTAACCCATAATTAAACAAAGGTGATAGTTTAGTGTTTTTAGGTTAAAATTTCAGCTTTTAATCACCGTAAAGGTAGCATGGCAGTCATAATAAAAACACCGGAACAAATCGAGAAAATGCGGGCCGCAGGACAAGATGCGGCAGCGGTATTGGACATGATTACACCGTATGTCAAGCCTGGGGTTTCTACTCTGGAATTGGATGAACGCTGTCATCAATTTATTGTCGAACAGCAAAACAACATTCCGGCACCTCTTAATTATCGCGGTTTTCCAAAATCCATATGCACTTCAGTGAATCAGGTGATTTGTCACGGCATTCCCAGTGGTGATCGAATTCTCAAAGACGGTGATATCATCAATATAGATGTCACCGTGATTAAAGATGGTTGGCATGGTGATACCTCGCGGATGTTTTTTGTCGGTGAACCGCGACAACGTGCTAAACGACTGGTTGAAGTCACATACGAAGCCATGAAACTGGGTATCGAAATGGTTAAGCCGGGGGTGCGTTTAGGTGACATTGGTGCAGCCATTCAGGCGCATGCCATAAAAAATCGATATTCGGTGGTGTATGAATACTGTGGCCACGGCATCGGGCAAACCTTCCATGAGGATCCACAGGTATTACACTATGGTCGACCCGGCACCGGTTTGGTGCTGGAAAAAGGCATGACTTTTACCATAGAGCCGATGATTAATTTAGGCAAGCGACACAGTAAATTATTGTCTGATGGTTGGACCGTGGTCACCAAAGATCGCTCCCTCTCGGCACAATGGGAGCACACTCTGGCGGTCACGGATGATGGTTTTGATGTGCTCACAGAATCACCTAATTTTCCATTGTAAAAGATGGCGCTGCTTGCCCCGCCTGATCACACAGAAGAATACCTCAATATCATTGCCCTTGATACTGTTGAGGATGAAGATTATCTGACAGTTCTGAAACAGCTGTTACAGCAGGCTGAGCAGAAAATTAATGCCGATTTCTATCGCTGGCACAACATCACCCGACTGGTTAAAACCCGTGCCTGGTTGGTGGAGCAATTTGTGTTGGAATTGTGGTTGCGGTGTGAGTTACAGCATCAAGATCTGGCTTTGGTGGCGGTGGGTGGTTTTGGTCGAGGAGATTTACAACCTTATTCTGATGTCGATTTGCTTATTTTATTTGAACACGAATTGCCTGAAGAAGCGGTTTCTTTATTTGTCCAGAATTTGTGGGATTTGGGGCTGGATGTGGGTCATGCCGTGCGCACGGTGGCTGAAACCGTGGCCTTGGCTGAACAAAACATTGCAGTGACCACCAACTTAATGGAAAGCCGGTTTCTGCGAGGCAATCAATCCCTGTATGACCGCATGATGGCATTAACAGATGATCAGCACATGTGGTCCGGGCGTGATTTCTTTCAAGCCAAATATGCCGAACAACAGGAGCGCCACCGTAAATGCGGGGGCAGCGCTTATAATTTAGAACCCAATATTAAGGAAGGACCGGGTGGCTTACGGGACATTCAAATGGTCACCTGGGTGGCACAACGGCATTTCCATGTGAAATCCATGCATGGATTGGTGGATGTCGGCTTTTTACACCCTGATGAGTACATTCGCTTACAAAAAGGCATGCGTAAATTATGGAAAATTCGATATGCCTTACATCTGTTGGCCGGGCGTAAAGAAGACCGTTTGTTGTTCGACCACCAAAAACAGTTGGCCCTGGTGTTCGGTTATCAGGACGATGACGAATCATTGGGTGTTGAGAAATTCATGCAGAATTATTACCGCAATGCGATGCACTTAGAGCAGCTTAATATGCGCTTATTGCAATTGTTCAAAGAAAATATTTTGCACAGTGACGAAGATCAGCAGGTGACCGTCATCAATGAGGATTTTTCCATCATTAACGGTTTTTTAGAGGTTAATGATCGCCAGGTTTTTTTGGATCGACCGGCGGCGTTATTTGAGCTGTTTCATCATTACCAACAAAACCCCAATGTTTATGGTATTCGCGCCAATACCCAACGGCACGTCAGCATGAGTCTGCATGTCATTGATGATGACTTTCGGTGTGATAACACCGTTAAAGAGATTTTTTTGGGAATTTTTAAACATAAAAACCTGGTGTTTAATCAGCTTAATTTGATGAATGCTTTGGGTGTTTTGGGTCAGTTTTTACCTGTCTTTGGGCGCATTGTCGGGCGCATGCAATATGATTTGTTTCATATGTACACAGTGGATCAGCACACCTTATTTGTGGTGCGGAATATTCGTCAGATATTTCTTGATAACAGTGCTCATCCACTGGCGCACAAAGTGGCAGGGCAGTTTAAGCGGCCTTACGTGCTCCATTTAGCCGGTTTTTTTCATGATATTGGGAAAGGTCGTGGCGGTGATCATTCTGAATTGGGCGCTGAAGAAGCGCGCATTTTTGCCGATGAATTTAATTTGCCCAAAGCCGATGGTCAGCTTTTGGTGTGGTTGGTTAAACATCATTTGGTGATGTCAGTGGTGGCGCAAAAACAGGACATCAATGATCCTGATGTAATTAAACGCTTTGCTGAGCTGGTGCGCCGTCAACGTTATTTGGATGCTTTATACATTCTAACCATTGCCGATATTGAAGGCACTGATCCGAAATTATGGAATTCCTATAAAGACAGTTTATTAAGTGAATTGTATTTACGCACCACCTTACATTTAGACACATCACAACAAGCCGATGTGTTGGTGCAGGGTCAATCCGAAGCCCGTGAATTAATCGAGCCGTCTCAGCGACCTGATATTGAACGGTTGTGGCAAAGTTTCCCTGAGCGGTTTTTTGATTATGCCACCCCTGAACAGGTGGCGGCGGTCAGTTTAGCCATTGTTGATAATCAAGGCAGGGACACAGTTTGTGTCACCGACCGCCATGATGATGGCTTTGAAGTGATGCTTTATGGTGATAACCATTTGGGATTGTTTCATCAAGTGGTGGAGGTGTTTTCCCACCATAACATCAGTGTCGTTAATGCCCGGATTTTCAGTGGCAGCGATGGTCGAATTTTGGATCATTTTCATTGTTTGGGTGAATATGATGAAGAATTATTAATGCATATCGAGTCGGCTTTATTAATCGCTTTAAAAACCCCGGTCCGAGAAGTCCGCAAGCGTGACATGGTGGCCACCAGGCGTGAACGTTTGTTTATAGAAATGCCAGAGATTACTTTTAGCCCGGGTCGCAATAAAAATGAAACACGGGTTGATGTTAAATGCTCTGATCATGATGGCTTATTGGTGAATTTAACCCGAATTTTTGTGTCTCACGGCATTGATATGCAGGCGGCTAAAATCGCCACATTCGGTAATCGGGCGGAGGATGTGTTTTGGTTGTCGGTGAATCAACAAGCCTTGCCTGATGACTTACAACAAACCATCGCTGCTGAATTTAAGTCCTTACTCAGTGATTTGTCTTTAGAAAACCATTCGTTAAACGAATAATGGCAGTCCTTAAGTATTCGGTTGGATAACCAGTTCTTGTGCCGGTTTGCGTAAATTATAGTGCGATGCCATGGCGGCACCATAAGCGCCGGTATTGGCAATCAGCATCACATCACCGACCTGAGTGGCTGGCATGGGCCTGTCAATGCCCAAAATATCACCACTTTCACACATGGGGCCAACGATATTGGCGGTAAAATCACAGGGTTGGTCCAGTCGGGTTAAATTGACAATATTATGCCAGGCACCATACAAAGCCGGACGGATTAATGAGTTCATGCCGGTTTCCAGCCCGATATAACCTTGCTTACCTTTCAGTTTGGTTTGGGTGACTTTGGCCAGCAATACACCTGAATGGGCCACCAAGAAGCGGCCTGGCTCCATCCACAGCGCAATTTGCGGGTATTGTTTTTTGAATTCAAGCAGTGATTCATTGAGTGCCTGAAAATCCAGACCGCTGTCGCCCGGGTTTTCTTTAATACCCAATCCACCACCCACATTTATGACTTTTACATCATTAAAATGGTCTAAGCCACGGGCGAGAAAATGGGCAATGCGTTGCCAATTTTGATGGTCCAAAATGCCACTGCCGGTGTGGGCGTGTAAACCGTTAACACCAATATTATGCTGTTTGCACCAGTTGGCTAATTGGGCCAATTCCGATTCCGGAATGCCAAATTTAGACTGTTCACCGGCGGTCCGCACATAGCGATGGTGACCACTGCCATGACCCGGGTCAAGGCGCAGAATAACCGTTTGGTTTTTGAAAACATCCGGATAATCATATAATAAAGCCGGATTATCAATGGTGGTTGTAATGCCTTGGTCGAGGGCTTGTTGGTATTCGTGAATGGGTGCAAAATTGGGCGTGAATAACAAACTATCCAAATCGGGTTTGGGGTTAAGTTCTAAGCACCGTTGGATTTCACCCGGTGACACGGTTTCCAGACCAATACCCTGTTGATTAATCAATGACAACAGCTCAGGATGTGGATTGGCTTTCATGGCATAAAAGAAACGGTCCACTGCGGTTAACGATTTAAGTGTGTTAATTTGTGCATTGATGGTGTCCAAATGATAGACATAACAGGGTGACTGTTGTTCAGCTAATGCCAGCAATGCCTGTCTTTGTTGTTGCCACCAGGTGGTGATAACGGTCTTTTCCTGGGAACGACTGGCGACCAAGTCTGCCCAACTGGGGCCAAACTCATCGCGTGCAGGCAAGCGAGTAATTAATACCTCATGTAAGGCACGGGCCAATTTGTCTGCCTGGTCTTCATCCACCACAAAGGTTTGGTTGAGATCGTTGGATGATTGGGTGGTGATATAAATGCGTTGATCTGCAAAAGTTGCAACGACCGCGGCAATGGTGTCGGCCAGGGCTCTCATCCGATAGCCGACCAAGGTGACCGCTGAACAATTAGCAATAATGTTAACTTCACACAAAGGTTCAAGTCGTTGTTTTAATTGTGACAAGAGGTCAGCTGTAATGACATTATCAACTGCATCGAGGGACACGGTGACATTGGTTTGGGCGGTGGAAATCAGATCCACCGATAAGCCCAACTCTTTATAAACCGCAAATAAATCGCTGATAAAACCCGCTTGATGCCACATATTAATCGATTCCATTGACACCAGAGTGACTTGATGGCGGGTGTTAATGGCGCTTACCCGTGGCTTTTTCGGACTGAATTCATGTTTAAGTACGGTGCCGGGCGCCTCCGGCCGCAAGGTGTTTTTAATGTAAATCGGTATGTGGTACTGCTCAGCAGGCAGGATGGAACGCGGATGAATAACGCGCCCGCCGCTGGCGGCAATTTCACGGGCTTCCTGATAGCCTAAGCGCAACAGTAATTTGGCTTGTGGGATTTGATGTGGGTTGGCACTGAAAATACCATCCACATCAGTCCATATTTCAATCCGTTCAGCCTTTAATATGACCGCCATATAGGCGGCTGAGGTGTCAGAGCCACTGCGCCCCAATAATACGGTTCGACCAGATTCATCAGCCGCAAAAAACCCCGGCATCAGATAAAATGGCTGGTCTAAACGTTGTTGAGCTTCTGGATTGGGCTTCACACCACACTTGGCGGACAACACCCGCGAGTGTGGGTTTCTGTGGTCATCGACAGTGGTTGTGAGCCAGTCCTTGGGATTTAGGCTTTGTACCTGCATGAACTGTTTTACATGATTGAAAAACAATTGGTGGCTGATGCGTTCACCCCAGGACAATAATTCCGCCTGCTGATAATCATCGAGTTGTGGCAGATCACATAACTGCTTTAGCTGTTCTAAATCGGCTTGAAAATCAGCCAGGGGCTGGCCAAAATCTGTGGCCAATGTCTTGAGTCTTTGACTGACGGACTTATATACGGACTGACCGGTTTTAATTTTTGTTTCCAGCGCATTGGTTAAGCCATAGCAGGCAGAATGAACCAGTAATACCCGATAACCGTGTTCAATGTTGGTCTTCACTTGATGTAAAATGGTGCGCCATTGCTCGGGTGTTGATACCGAACTACCGCCAAACTTAAGGACGCGCCACTGAATGTTCATGAATGTGCTGACAAAAGAACAAACTTTAGGGAAAAACACTGTACCATGCAAGCATAATTTTATGATTGTTTGGAACCGATAAACTTGATATTTTGAGGAAACCATGAAACACGTTACACAATTAAAAGGAACTGAAGTGAGGTGGCGCTGTGACGCCGATCAATTGGGTTTCAAAACCACCAAAGAAGTCAAGCCGGTACAAGGGGTGGTGGGCCAAGATGATGCCGTGGACGCACTTCGTTTTGCCATTGAGTGTCGTGCTTTTGGTCAAAACGTGTATGTGCGCGGTATCAGTGGTACCGGTCGCATGAGTATGGTTTCTGATATTTTAAAGGCGTCTCAGCCACAACTGAATTCAAAAAAAGAACACTGTTATGTGGCTAATTTTGAACAGCCCGACCGGCCAAAATTAATTACTCTGGCGGCTGGTGAAGGTCATCTGTTTAGTCAAGCGATGGATGAACTGGCGACCTATATTGCCGAAGATTTGCGCGAATCATTGGATTCCGAGGCCATGGCGGAAGAAAAATCACAGGCAGAAGACAGCTTACAAAAGGCCATTATTGAAATCACTGAGCCTTTTGAGCAAGAACTTAAAAAACAAGATTTGGCGATGCTCAATATACAGTCTAATCAGGGGCCGCAGACCATCGTGGTGCCGGTGGTGGATGGCCAGGCGATGGACCCTAAAAGTTGGCAAGAAAAAGTGACAGCCGGGGAAATCAGCGAACAACAGCAAAAAGAGTTGATGGAAAAACAGCAGCGCTATGCCCGTCAATTGGAAGACATCAGTCGTCAAGTGAATGATGTGAAAAGGACCGGATATAAAGATATTCGGACAGTGATGGAAAATTATATTTGTAAGCTGTTGGGTGCTCAAGTTAAACCCATTCAAGAACAATTGGATTATCCTGAAGTCCATAATTTTTTGGCGGCGCTTAAACAGGATGTTATTGATCAGTATTTTTATAAAAAGAACAAAGACTACCGACCTCAGGAACGTTATGCGGTCAATGTATTATTGACCAGGCGTGCCGACAAACAATGCCCGATTGTGACTGAACGGGTGCCAACTTTACAAAACCTGTTGGGTACCATTGAAAGTAAGTGGGCTGAAAACGGCCCGGTCATGGCTGATCATATGAGTATCACCGGTGGTTCTTTGTTACAGGCTGATGGCGGGTTTTTGGTGCTTGATGCCCGTGATTTAATGACTGAGCCGGGTGCTTGGAAAATTTTAATACGAACCTTAAAAAATGCCCTCCTTGAAATTGTACCGGCGGAGATGAGTTGGCCTTTTGGGCAACCTTCATTGAAACCTGAACCAATTCCGGTGAGCATACGGGTGATTTTGTTGGGTGATGCCGGTTTGTATTATTTTTTGGATAATCAAGATGCCGATTTTCCCGAATTATTTAAGGTGTTGTCGGATTTCGATTCGGTGATAGACCGCAATGCCCAAGGTTTTCAAAATTACAGCGCCATTATCGCAAAAATTATTCAAGAAGATGGCTTGTTTCCTTTTACCGCAGGCGCGGTGGCGGCATTGATCGAACATGGCGCTCGGATTTGTGCCCAAAAAGACAAACTAACGGCCCGTTTTTCTCGGATTGCCGATATCGCCAGAGAAGCACACTATGTGGCCGCTAAACAAAAGCAACCGGAGGTGCGTGCAGAAGATGTGACTAAAGCCGTGCAACGCACTAAAAAGCGGGCGGGATTGCCGGCCAGAAAATTTCTCGAACAAATGGCCAATGGCACATTAAATGTAACCACTGCCGGTAATAAGATCGGTCAAATAAATGGCTTAGCGGTGATTCATGCCGGCCCTATAGTCTATGGTTTTCCATCGCGCATTACGGCATCCATTGGTGCCGGTCGGGCCGGTGTGATTGATATTGAAGGTAAAGCCGGAAAATCAGGTTCCATACACACCAAAGGCTTTGAGATATTAGGTGGCTTGTTGCGCCATATGTTGCCCTTGAAACATCCGCTTACCTTTTCCGCGTCAGTGGCATTTGAACAAAGTTACGGGGGGATTGATGGAGATTCAGCCTCTGGTGCTGAGTTTTGCTGCTTAATATCAGAATTAACACAGATTCCCATTAACCAGGGCATTAGCATGACCGGAGCCATTGATCAGCATGGTTTGATACAAGCCATTGGCGGGGTTAATGAAAAAATTGAAGGTTTCTATGATGCCTGTGCCTTGACCGGGCTGAATGGTCAACAAGGGGTCATTATTCCGGCCAGTAATGCCGGCGATTTGATGCTGCGACCAGATGTGCAACAGGCTTGTGTTGATGGTCAATTTAGCGTTTACGCGGTGGAACACATCAGTCAAGCGATGGAAGTATTGATGGGTCAAACGGCCGGATTATTGGTGGATGGCACATATGCGGAAAACAGTATAATGGGTCAGGCCATGAAAAAAGCCAAACAATTCTGGGAACATGTTCATGAAAAAAATTAAATCAAGCCGAATGTTGTTTTTGTGACAGCGGTCAAAAAAGTTAATTAATATTTCAACAATAATGGATATGTTTATGATATAAATGCAATTATTTCCTGTAAAAATTGATAAATATTGCATGTTTTGGTAAACTAATTTTAACTTTGAACTAAATTGACTCAATCGGGTCATATGGTACTTAGTGAGTTGGGAGTGAAAATGAAGCGTTGTCTAATCACATATGGTATGTTGGTGTTAAGTTGTGTGGCCTTGGGTCAAACGGCAAATAAAAGCCTGCAACAAACATCGCGACTAAATGCCCAGCCGGTTTCCCAAATTAACCTGTTAGGTGCCGATTGGTTGTTGAACGACACCATGTATGCCGATGAATATGCTTACGATTTACTCAACCCACAAAACCCCCAACATACTTACTTAGAAACACAAAACAGTGTCTACGGGCAACAAGTCATGTTTCGCATGCAATTTGCCGATTGGTTGTCATTGCGCTTAGGTGTTTATGATGACAATCAAGCCGGACAATTATTTTTACCCATCCCCAATCAGCAAAAATACAGTAATCAGAATGATTTAAGTTATCAATTGGGTATTAGTTCAGTGTTAGATATAAGCCCCAATTGGCGATTTGGCGTTGACCTCAGTACCGGCCAGGTGTCCGGTGATGTGCTGGGCTTGTATCAAGATCAACTGGACACCACCAGTTTTGGCTTGGGGGTGCGCAATCAGCGATTTGGCGCCAGTTTCCATTCCGATTATGCCAGTAGCCGTCAAAACAGCGCGCTATACCGTTCCAGCATTGATTTACAAGTGGATTGGCACTTTAATCAAGATGGCACCTTATCTTTTGGTGCCAGAAAACACATGAATGATAATACCGCCACTAATTTAGATCAGTTTACCGGTACGGTTCCTTATATTAAATTCAAACACAACCTGTAATCATTACCGCATGAAAAAAATGGGCATTCGATTGCGTTGCCGATTGGCGGTGCGCACAAGGATGGTGACATCTGTCCTGTTTTTCGGACTGCTTATTGTGAGCGGTTGTCAATCCATACCAAAACACCACAGCAGTTGTTTGCAAAAGGCTAATGTCAACTTAAATGATTTTGAAATATCAGGCAAGCTGGCATTATCTGATGGTCAAGAGGGCGGCAGTGGCCGTTTCATTTGGCGCCAGCAAGGTGCGTGGGTCAGCACACAATTTAAAGCCCCCATGGGGCAAGGAAGTTGGCTGATTGAGGAAACCAGCGATGGTGCCACCTTAATAATCAATAACGAAGATCCGTATTATGCCCATTATGCAGAAACACTGATTGCAGATGCGGTGGGTTGGGCAGTGCCTTGGCAAGCGCTTAAACAATGGTTTAGGGTGCGGCCTCTGAACCTTGATCAGGCCGATGTTCAGTTTAATCAAACCTCTCAAACCATTGCAGAACAAGGTTGGACCATTGTCTATGATCGGTTTGATGATGGCCCGCGGGGTTGTTTGCCGCACCGGATAATGGCATCCAAACCGCCTTATAGTATTCGTTTGGTAATTCGGCAATGGCAGTGATTGTTAAAAAATCTCCGGCCAAAATCAACTTGATGTTGCGTGTTATCGGCCAGCGACAGAATGGCTACCATGAATTACAAAGTTGTTTTGAAATATTGCCGTGGGGTGATGACATAAGCTTCACCACCCAC
>QQUO01000218.1 GCA_008501575.1 Pseudomonadota bacterium | reverse complement strand
TGACCATAGATATCTATGCCGCCGATCCAACGGGTGAAGGTCAAACTTGGTTAGCAGCGACCACTTATACCGCAGAACAATACCTTTCAGGCACGCCGGTGTTCAGGACCTTGTTCGCTGATGGCCCTGTGGCCGAAGGCGATTTAATTGTGACCACCGCCACCGATGCGGCCGGTCGCACGTCTGAATTCTCGCCGCCGTTTACATTGGGTGGTCAAGCCGATTTTTCCATCTCATGCCAAACCAACCAGTTGACCACTGATTCAAGTTTAACCTGTGGCCTGAACTGCCAAGCTGAATCCGTTAATGGTTGGAACGATGAAGCCCAGTTGAGCTGCAGCAATCCCGACAGTCTGTGCAACTTTTTACCCAGTGAAGAAATATCCTTTAACAGTGGTGTTGTTCCTTTTGTACTGGAAATCAATCACGCAGCAAGTAACCCCGGCATTTACGCCAGTGAAATTTTGGCCTCCAGTGACGTTCAAGGCGGCACCATTGAGCGCCAAGAAATTCTGACCATTAAACAACTGGCTAATGGTGATTACCTTTTCAAAGACGGCTTTGATGGCATAGTCTGCCAATAAAAGCATGTATCGTAGCTTTGTGGTGGGCAAAGCCCACCTTACTTTAACCAACGGAGAAATGTATGATAAACAAAAAATCAGTAACAACAATTCTAATGGGTGCATTGATGGGCCTGAGCAGCGGTGCACAAGCCATGCAAAAAGACACCATTTACAGCATGCCCGCTGATGGCGACCATAACCAGTTTTATCTGGCCGATGATGTACAGCCTGAAAAAGGCACCGTGGCCGATGCCGCGCAATGCTTAAAAGCCTGTGAAGCTGCAAATGCTTGTGTCGTGTGGGTTTTTAAACCCGGACGGTTCGGCAGCCCCAATTCATGCAAGCTATCGACCAAACTGATGCAGGAAAAAGGCATAACAACACCTTTCACCGGAGCGGCTTCTGGTGTGATTGAATAACGCCTATACATTCTGATTAAAGACGCTGGATGCCGGCCTTCGCCGGCAAGGAATAATGATTTTATTGCTGAAGCCTGAAACACCCGGAACTGTTGTTTGAGTGAACCTCAGGTCGTATCATGTCAGGATAAAACCATAAATAGCAACCGTACCGGCGCAGGCCGGTACCCAGCGTCTTTGGGGATGAGTTTAGCTCCCTTGGCTCCTCACCAAAGTAACCATAATAAAACTCATCACAAAATTGAAAGAATATTTGGCAGTAAACCATCAGCTCTGTTGTTTTTAGAAGTATACATTTAACAAATTGGAGGTGATTGATGAAAAATTTATTGTTGGCCATTGCTTTGGTCATGTTTAGTTTACTGGCTCAGGCCAATCTCATTATAGTCAACAGCAACCAGGATGCCGCCATTGATGATGGCCTTTGTACATTAAGAGAAGCTTTGGCTGCGGCTAATTACGATTTCGCTTATTTTGGTTGCTCAGCGGGATTGGGTGATGATTTAATTTGGGTCTTATTGGGCACCAGCGGTGACAGCATTCAACTCAACTCGGCCTTGCCCATTTTTGAAGGTGTTGAGATTCAAGGGCCGGGTGCCGATAAGCTGGTGTTATTTCCGGCCAATAGTCACGATGGTTCAATCTTTCTCATCAACACCACTGATGATGTCAAAATACAAGACATGCGCATCGGTGGTGCCCGATCCAGTGCCATTGATGTGGTTAATGTGCATGACTTAATCATTGAAGACATGCAATTTTTAAATAACACGGCAGCCAGCGATAATAATTACGGTGGCGCCATTCACGCCGATGATAATTATGGAACCACAGAATCAATCAACAGTTTATTGGTTGAGAATACCTTGTTTCAATCAAATTCAGCAGATTTTGGTGGTGCGATAGCTGCCGGTGGGACCCATCAAGTCACTGTCAATAACAGTGATTTCAAATACAATACTGGAAGTTCGTTTGGTGGGGCTATTAGTCGTTATACCTGGAATCCAATTGGTTGGGGTGAACCTATTGAAAACATCATAACTTCCATTAATAACAGTCAGTTTATACAAAACTCCAGTCCCAATGGTGCCGTTGCACTGGCAAGGCAGACCTTGCACATCAATAAGTCATTGTTTCAAAATACCTTAGACGCGTACACCATCTTTGCACCCGAAATTATGGGTACAATCCGCAATTCCATTTTTGCCAATCAAAGTACAGGTACTGCCATCTATCTCAAACATCACCCCTATGGATCCCTTAGGATTGTTAATGTCGAGTTTAATACGTTTATTAATCAATCAACGGCTAAAGATATCTATGTTGCTGGCGACACCGCAGCAGCTTCTATTTTAGGCAATGCTTTTGCAGGCTCCAACCCCGTTAGTTGCCAACAAGCCAACGCCGGTACTTTAACCAGCAATGGTTATAATCTTGAGGCAGCAGGGTCGTCATGTACAATAAACAACAATGACATTCCCAATACTGATGCTGAGTTGATGCCACTTAGTCTATATGGTGGTGAAATTTTAATCGCACCACCTTTTCCACTCAGCCCTTTGGTTGATTCAGGGGCAAACTGCACTAACGAGGATTACTCAGGCGAAGGTCGTAGCAGAGATGGTGATGGTAATGGCCAAGCCAGATGTGACATAGGTGCGGTTGAAAGACCTGATGCTTATAACCTGAACTTGGACAATGTTGGTAACGGGTCCGGACAAATTAACCTTAACGTGTTCGACCTGGTCTGTCATTCACCTGATGAGTGCGACTGGCCTTTAGAACAAGGTGAAACATACACTCTAACACCTGTGGCAGATAGTGGCAGTACCTTTATCCAATGGGGCGGTGCTTGCAGTGGAGATACCAGCTGTGAAGTGACCATGAATACGGCCAAAACAGTCACCGCTGAATTTGCAACAGTGGTTAACCCCATCCGATTAACCACCAGAAAATTCGCCAATGCACCCGGCTTAAGCGCCACCATCGTCAGCGCACCGGCTGGGATTCATTGTGGTCGAAACTGTTTTGCTGATTTTGTTGAAAATGATGTGGTCAATTTAACTGCTGAACTGGGCGAAGACACTGTGATAGACACCTGGCTGGGTTGTGATGCCATATCAACTAACGGCGTTTGCAAAGTCGTCATGGGTTCAAGCGATCGAACCGTTGACCTGTTTTTAATGCAAGATCCTGACATCATTTTTAAAGATGATTTTGAATAAATCTCAATCGTTCTCTCCGAATGGGTCTTCAAGGATGTGACCCATTTTTCTGTTTCCCGAATTATTTAACAACCTCAGTCATAAAAATCAGTTCGGTAGGATGGGCTCCGCCCATCATTAACTGATTTAGATTTGTGGTGGGCAGAGCCCACCCTACTATACTCAATCGTTCTCTCCGAATGGGTCATCAAGGATGTGGCCTATTTTATTAATTCAGGACTTATACAACGCGCTCCATTTATAGGCTTTTCCTTAAAGACACTGGATGCCCCTTTCAGAGGACAGAAGACAGACAGGAAGATCCCTTGTGCTCACACTTGGTGCATGGCAATGGGACATTTACTCAGCCCAGAAAACCACCCGAATATCCGCTTTTAGCATTCCACTCAACTTTTGTAGGTAATCCAATTCAAAATGGGCGTATTGACAATCCATATCTGACTCAAAAAATTCAAGCAGTTCTTCCAATGACATCCATGATGGCCGGTTTAATGCTTCATCATCATACTTATTTAATTGCCTTGCTATGATTTTCGTCAGTCCAACACTGAGGTCATCAGGTAAATCTTTTTCACCCGATTGCTGGTAGTAAATTATGAAGTTGTATTCGCCCCAGGAAGGTGGCGCAAAGTTATAAGGCGGCTCTCTTTCGGCCAGCTCGATGGCTTCATATAATTGCCAACAGTCATCGATTTGGTATTCGATAAAAGCACAAACATAAGTACTCATGATTTAATTAATCAAATTCAAGTTTAATACCGGACACCTCACCCTGTTCCGGACCGAGCAACAAAAAATAAATGCCCGCCATTGCCACCAGATTGGTTCTGAATTCATGTGGTTCACCGGGTGTCACCCGATGAACGATAAATCCTTTTAGCAACAAATCATCCCGGTCTTGAGGCCTTTGTTTTATGGGTGTATCAACAAACAACTTGGCCATGTCCCAAAAGTCTTTTTCGATGGGACTGTAAATGATCAATTGTCCTTGTTCAACAGTGGCCTGACCTTGCATCACAATTTTTCTGTGGTACTGTAAAATATCGTCAGTTTTGGTTACCTGAAGGCGCATCAGTCCATTCAGGGTATCAATGCGGATAGCGCCCGAAACCTTGGGATTCTTGTGAAGGTTAAAATGACTGCTGATGTTTTTGCCAACACCATAGGCTTTGCCGCCGGTTGATTTGGGTAAAGTTTCAATAAATTCGATGTTGTTTAAATAGCTTGCTTTCAGGTATTCGGCTTCGGCTATTTGTAATTCAAGCGGGCCGCTTAACTGACTGATTTTACGGTTTATAGGTGCTGATGGGTCTGACAATGTCCCGTCAAAATCGATGGTCTTTAAATTTGGCCATTCAGTTAAAGCCGTTAAGTTCTGCAATGGATTGTTCTTTAAGGTGATGCGCTTTACGCTGTTAATCGGCGCAACTGTTTCAAGGTCTTCAATCTGGTTATTTGACAGTGATATAGCCCCCAAAGTCGGGGTGTGGTTATTGTGTGCCCAGTTTGTGAGTTGGTTGTTATCCAAAACCAGTATTTCTAACTGCGGTAGGTCAGCGCGTATGACAAAGTGACTGATTTGGTTGTCGCTTAAATCCAAAAAATTTAACACCGGTGCTTTGTGCGCTATCTCAACCGATGTCAGTTGACTGAAGTTAATTTTAATCGAGGTGAGTTGTGGCAGGGTCAATAAGGGCGCCATTGAAGTCACCGCGCTGTGAACGACTTTGATTTTTTCCAATTGTTGACAGCTTTGGACGCCGTCTAATGCAGCCAATACTTCACCTGAAACACTGAGTGACTTGAGTTGGGCTGGGCAGTCAGACAAATCTGCTTTTTTAACGTTGTTGAGCTCCAGTGTTGCCAATGCGGGCAGCTGTGATAAACCTTTCAAGCTGTTGACGCCCTTGGCTCTGATCGATTGTATGTGTCGATCAGCCACAATCACCGAAAACTCTCCGCTGTGGCCTTTGGGTGGTTCAGATACTGAAAACGCTTCGGCATTTAAACCGTTATCCATTAACCATTGTGACATAATCGACGCGTCATCTTGAGACAGTTTCTTATCATTGTCCAACCAGCCACTTAACGGGTTGCTTTGTCCGCATGACAATAAATGACCCAATCCAAAAACCATCAGTAGCACCTTACATATTTGTCGCATAAAAACCTCTCTTTAAGACACTAACAAAGCATAACGCTTGACACTGACAGAAAACAATCAGTTTCCTGAATCATTCACGTACTGATAAAAACATGACATTTGAGTCATCGCTCAGTAAAATAGTTATTATGACTAATCAACACTTTTCATTGGATTCAAGACTGCTGACCGA
>QQUO01000235.1 GCA_008501575.1 Pseudomonadota bacterium | reverse complement strand
GGTAGCGTGCCACATGGTAGCTGGGATCGAAACCGTAGAAGTTGAGCAAAACCAATGTCAAACATGATTTATTTTTCTTGCTTTTGTGATTTTTTAGTCGATTCGGTGTGCTCGGTCTTTTGATTGGTGAGTTCTTCCTGATCATCATCCTGCATACTTTTCTTAAAGCCTTTAATGGCACCGCCTAAATCACCACCAATATTGCGCAGTTTTTTGGTGCCAAAAATTAACGCCACCACCACCAGAATAATGACAAGTTGAGTTACGCTTATACCCATAAATTTACTCCAAAAGAGGTTCAATCTAAAAGGGTATTATAACGGCAAAGTATCAGATTACCTAAAACACAACGCACAGATTGATGTAATTCACTTGAATGAAAAAGGGCATCATGCCCGGTCGCTTGGCACTGAACGGTTAATCGGTTTGCCGAACAGCCACTAACCCGATTGATGTGATGATAAGAATTAACAGCCAAATATTAATTGGGCTTAAAACTGGTACTTGTGCAACCAATGGGGTGCCACGGGCACATCCCTGACCATTGGCAATGGCTAAAGACTCAACACCCACCAAAGTGTCTGAAATATATTCAGCGTGTCCAGTTTGACTGTTGACTTTAAAAATACGAGAAGGTAATGGATTTAAGGGATCTGACAGTCGTAAATTAATAACCATCCACAACTGACCCTCGGCATCAAAACTCATACCAGAACCATAAAGTTCAACACCACCACCTAAGTCACCCAATGGTCCCACCAGGCTGGCTTGGGCCGTTTCGGTGTCTATTTCGTAGAGATTAAAATCACCGGAGGCCACGCCATAAAGGCGGTTATCCCAGGAAGCCAAAGAAGTGAAATTATGACCGGTGTGGCCAATTAAATCAGCGTGTCCGGTTTCAGGGTTGACTTCATAAAGACCTTGGTTGTGTTTTACCGCCAAAAACAAACGACCATCGCAAGCAAAGCTTAAGCCATAATCATGGTTTTCCTGAACAAGGCCAAACCCAAAATTTTGATTAACATTGGCCACCGGTAAGGCACGGGCGTTTGAAATGTCAATTTGTACCAGTGTCTTGGTGTTGTCGTCAGCACCATAAATAACGTTATTGGCTGAAACAGCCAAGCCTTCAATGCCAATATAGGGGTCGGCTATGCGACCAAATGTAACAAAATCACCCGTCTCTAAATCAACCTCAACAATGTGATCCGGATAATCAAAACTATCATCCGCCACCGCATAGCCCTTAACCGCCATTACTTGGTTGGGCAGGATTAACGCGATTAGAAAGATAAAGGTAATTCGGCACATTTTATGGTTATTATTTTTTAAATATCGTATGAAGTTCGATATTAGCAAAAAAAATCCACTGTAACAACCTATTTATTGTTACATCAGCATAAGATTGATCGTATTAATCAGCCGGTTATCGTGGCCCATGTTACAGCATTAATACTAAATTACAGGTCTGAGTTCAGGGGACTTAATTCAATGGAAAGGGATTCCGGCGGGTGTATTAATTGTCCGGCCACATGTTTGACATATTGCTCGACATTGGTGTCATGTTTAAACTGCCCATGTAAAGTTTTGGTCATGTGCAAATATCCCACATAAACCGAATATGCCAAGAGTGATTGTTGCTTGGCTTGTGTTTCACTGTAACCAATGTCTTGATAACATTGTTGTAAATACTTAAGCCGTTCAACTGTAACCTCTTTAAGCACTTTAGAGACATAGCTGTGCTGCCTGTCGGCCAATAAAGTGGCGTAAATCAAATGGCTTTGTAAGGGTTCAGAGGACAATAAAAACCACGTTTTAAGACGTTTATAGGGGTCGCTTACTGACAGCACCCGTTGTTTGATAATTTTATTGTCCTCGTCGCGCCAGCGCTTTAAAGCGGCCACAATCAGATCTTTTCGGTTGGTAAAATGCCAATAAAAACTGCCTTTCGTCACGCCCAGAACTTTGGCGATGGTTTCCACCGCCACAGCACTTACGCCTTGATTGGCAATCACCTCTAAGGTGGCCAATTCCCAATCTTTGGGGTTTAGTGACTTTTTTTTGTGGTTTTCGTTTACGGCCTTGTTTTGTTTCATCATGGCTTTATCATAACCACAATTTGGCTTCGGTCAATGAGAAATTCAAATTTTCCATACGCTTGCGTATTGACAATCACTGTGACTGTCGCCATACTGTACCGTATGTTAAACATTTTTAGGCAGCATCATGAGTTTTTTAGCGTTATTGGGTCTATTTATTCTGGTGACATTGGTCATCGCTTATCTGCGAACCTCTGTTAAAACATGGACCGTCGCCACAGCCGTGGTATTGGGACTTTGTATTGTTTTGACCGACAGTTCATTCTGGGCGGGATTTTTTATCTTGCTGTTATTTGCCATACCGGCTCTATTTTTAAATATTAAAGCCATCAGACAACATTATTTCACGCAACATTTTTTAAAGTTTTTCCGTAAAGCATTGCCACAATTATCAGAAACTGAACGGGTGGCTTTAGAAGCCGGCACGGTACATTGGGACGGTGAATTATTCAGTGGCAAACCTAATTTCAACCGTTTACACAATATGAAAAAACCGGAACTTACCACCGAAGAAAAAGCCTTCTTAGATGGTCCGGTACAAAAATTATGTGAAATGATTGATGAGCATGAATATAACCATGTCAAAGGCGACATGCCCAAAAAAGTATGGGAATTTATTGCCAATGAAAAATTCTTTGCCATGATTATTCCAAAAGAATATGGTGGCTTGGGTTTTTCTGCCTTAGCCCATTCTTATGTGCTGCAAAAGGTTGCTTCCCGTAGTGCTGTGGCCGGCGCCACAGTGGCTGTGCCCAATTCATTGGGTCCTGCTGAACTGTTGCTGCACTATGGCACAGACGAGCAACGCAATCATTATTTACCACGGCTGGCTCAAGGCAAAGAAATTCCATGTTTTGGCTTGACCGCGCCCAGTGCCGGATCAGATGCCACATCCATTCCGGATGTTGGGGTGGTTTGTAAGAAAAAAATTGATGGCAAAGAAGTGTTGGGCATTAGTCTTACCTTTGACAAACGTTACATCACACTATCGCCGGTCGCCACTGTGGTTGGCCTTGCTTTCCAAATGACTGATCCTGATCATATTTTAGGTGATAAAGAACATTTGGGCATTACCTTGGCTTTGGTACCCAGTGACACCCCCGGCATGGACATTGGCCGCCGCCATATCCCATTGGATGTCTATTTTATGAATGGTCCGGTTCGCGGCAAAGATGTGTTTGTACCAATGGACGCCATTATTGGCGGTGAAAAGATGATTGGCCACGGCTGGCGCATGCTGTCAGAAGTATTGGCAGTGGGTCGCGCCATTTCTTTACCTTCCAGTTCAACCGGCGGGGCCAAGATGGTGGCCTATGCCACCGGTGCCTATGCCCGCATTCGGAAACAATTTAATTTACCCATTGGTCGTTTTGAAGGCATTGAAGAAGCCTTGTGTCGCATTGCCGGTAAAACTTATTCTTGCGCTGCTGTTTCTTCCATGACAGCGGCGGCTGTGGATCGCGGTGAACGTCCATCGGTCCCCTCAGCGATTGCCAAAATGCACACCACCGACATGGCCCGTTCAATTATATCCGATGCCATGGACATTCATGGCGGTAAAGGCATTATTATGGGACCGAATAATTACCTTGGCCGGGCTTGGATGGGTGCACCCATTTGGATTACCGTTGAAGGTGCCAATATTTTAACCCGTAGTTTAATTATTTTTGGCCAGGGTGCCATCCGCTGTCATCCTTATGTATTGAAAGAAATGGAAGCGGCGAATTTAGCTGACCAGGATGAATCATTGCAGCAATTTGATGAATTATTATTTAAGCACATGGGCTACACCTTCCAAAATGCTGTGCGCTCATTTTTCCAGGGCTTGGGGAGTTGGCGTCTGGAACCGAGTCCCGGTGATAAATTTACCAAGAAGTTTTATTCAAAAATCACCCGCTACAGTGCATCATTTGGATTTGCCTCTGATGTTGCCATGCTGACCCTGGGCGGTTCTTTGAAAAAACGCGAATCCACCTCGGCCCGTTTGGGTGATGTACTCAGCCATTTATACATGGCTTCGGCGGTACTTAAACGCTATTTGGATCAAGGCCAACAAAGCGCCGATCAACCTGTGGTGGCTTGGGCCATGCACCACCATTTCTATGAAATCGAACAAGCGTTGAAAATTTTAAGTTATAACTTCCCCAATAAAGCGGTTGGTTTTATGTTACGCCGGGTTATTTTTCCATTGGGCAGCCATGAATTACCCCCGGGTGATCGCCTGGGTCATAAAGTGGCCACCTTATTGTTATCACCCAATGAAACCAGAGACCGTTTATGTGATGGCATTGATAAACAAGTGTCTGAGAACAACCTGGTGGCTAAAATGAATCAAGTACTGGCAAAAGTTATTGATACTGAACCCTTAGAACGCCGTATCCTTAAGGCCGAGAAAAGTGGTGAAATTGATGCCATTGAGCCCGCTGAGCAGCTGAATCAGGCCTTAGAGCGCAATGTCATCAATAAAAGTGAATTTAACACCCTCACCAAAGTCAGGGCACAGGTGGCAGATGTCATCGCTGTTGATGATTTCCCGCATGATGCTTTTGATCGGACACAGGCTTATTCAACCCGGGAAGAGGTCAAAATAGCTTAAAAAGATTATTCCGATTATCGATTATCGATTAAAAAGCCCGATTTTCTCGGGCTTTTTTTATTGAATCGGGCTGGGCGGACTGGGTAGTTCTTGATTAGCATCAAGTAACGCCAGAGAGCGCAATTTTTGATACATATCAGATAAATATTGAAATTGTGCCAGTTCAGGATGTTGATGACTGTATATAAGAACGGCAGCCATGACTTCAAACTCAAGCTGATGGGTGCTGTCCGTTTTAACCAGTTTAGCCCGCATATCTGCCAGTGCTTTGCGGACCTCATGCGGGTCTCTGGCTTGACTTAAAATGGCCTGTCTTAAGTGCTGAAAATGTTGTTGCTGTAGCTCTGTTCCATAAACCAATTTAGATTTAATTAATGCCGCATGCTCCCATATCCATGCACGGTTATGCTGATAGTCTGTAAATTCTTTAAGGGAAGTCACCAAACTGCCTGAATTACCATTAGGCCGTAGCTGTAAATCAATGTCATATAAATGACCATGATAGAGCCTAACAGTTAAGTGATGGGTGATGCGTTTGACCCAACGGTGCATAAAATGACGTTGATCATTGGTTAAATTATCACAATCCAAGACAAACACCAAATCCATATCTGATGACAGCTTCATTTGTCCAGAAGCCAGTGAACCATAAGCAATAACCAGCAATTGATGGCAGGCAATGGCCTCATTAACCGTTGGCTTTAATTTGTCGCAGGTTTCTGCATGGCTGTAATCGATGACCCGGGCCAATATAAACTCGGCCAATTGAGATAAACGATGACAGCTTTGACGATTATCTTGATAACCATTGAGCCAATCACACATAATTAAAAACTGGATACTGAGTTTAAAATAAC
>QQUO01000289.1 GCA_008501575.1 Pseudomonadota bacterium | reverse complement strand
GGTAAATAATTAAATTGCTTATCCAGGCTGGCGGTGATTTTAACCAGCACCAGATCACCGGTTCTCACCCGGCTTAAGTCGAGCACTTTACCGGACAGGTCGTAATAACGCTTGGTGACGCCAACGCCCTCTTTTAGGGCAACCGGTTTATTTGGATAACCCTGATAGGTCCAGTCGGCAAACACAGTTTTTTGGCCGGTGTTTTCAAGGCTTATCTTGGTTTGAGCATCTTGTTCTACATAAACATTGATTAAATCCTGGTCTCGTTCAATGCTGGTCTTGTGCCCCTGATTGGTTAAATTAACCAGCCACTCGCCGGCAGATTGTTGCCCCAGCAATTTAGCGGTTCGGAACAGGATTCCGCGTTCCTGTGTGGACAACCAACGGCGTTGTTGTAATTCCGCTTTTATTTCAGGCAACAACGGCATCACCGATTGTGGCGACTGTTGTAATAAAGGACTTTCAAGGCCCAATTGCACCACCGCAGTGTAGTCACGAATTTTAGAGCCGTAGTTTCCGTAATAGGCATAGCGGTCTGCCTGCCATTTAAAATCAACCACTTGTTGCCAGGCTTCGGTGGCGCGCTTCTGATCACCCAGTAATTCCAAAGCCCGAGCCAAATGGGCCAATGGCAGGGGGCTATTTATGGTGGTTGTTAAGCTGTCATAGACACGTCGTACATCACCGACACTGATCTGTTGACTTTGTGCCAGCACATAGGCGGCATAGGCTTTGACGGATATCCGAAAGTTGTGTGGATGGCTGAGGTATCGACTGAAATCAGATTGCAGATAGAATTGGCTTTGCACATAATGACGCAATCGTTCAGTGGCTTTTTGTAAGGCTTTATCCGGAACTGAGTAAGCTTGATTTTTAGCGGTAATCAGAAAATCCGTGGCGAATACGGTGAGCCAATTGGCTTCATAGCTGTCACTGGACCAGGCGCCAAATCCACCATTAGATTTTTGCATACTCAATATCCGACCAATGGCAGTTTCAAGGTATTCATGTCTTTTTTGGTATAAATCCGCGTTGCTGCTTTTGGCATAGACGGTAAAATCTTTTTGTTCGGCCAACATTAATGGCCAGGCACGGCTGGTGGTCTGCTCCAAACAGCCGTATGGATATTGTAGCAATTCGGCCAATTGTTGTTCTTCGGCTAAAATCACGGTGTCCGACAGCGTCAAGATGGCTTTCAGACCGTCGGTTTCAAAATGATTGTGCCAATCCGCTTGGTTGCTGATTGTTTCACCCGGATTAATCACAAAGCTGTGCTGCCGGGTAATGGCCGGACGGGCCGGACGCAGGCCTAAGCTCCATTGCCGATCCATACTAAAATCGCTGTCATCGGCTTGTGCCTGAACCCGCAATTGTCCTTGTCCATGATGGTTGTTACCGGACAGGGCTAACTGGATGCGCTGTTTCTCATCGGCATTCAGGCTAATTTCTTGTTCTAATTTCTGTCCGCCCAAGGCCTGGTCTGCTGTAATTTTAAGCTGTAGTTTGAGTGCTTGTGGTTCGGTATTATGGACTTCAATCACTGCGGTAGATTGATCACCTTTGGCCAAAAATCGTGGTAAGGAAGCTTCAATTACCACCGGTGCAGCAACTTTGACGGTGCTGTCTTTGCTGCCGATTTGCGCGTCATTAAAGGCCAGCGCCATGAGGCGCAGCTCGCCATTAAAATAAGGCAGTTTAAAATCGATATCCGCTTCACCCTGCGCATTCAGCAGTACTTTGTCGCTTAATATGGAGACAATTTGCACCTCTGATTTGGGTTTGTCGCCCCCACGGCTGATGTCGGCATCACCGCCAAATTTCTGCATCGCTTTCTTGGCATCAATTAAGGCAATTAAACGGCCATACATATCATGAATCGCCGGCGCATATTGTCGCGGATCGAAGAACCAGGCAAAGGGATCGGGCGTTTTAAACTGACTGACATTCAAGACACCGGTGTCCACCGCAGCCAGGGTAACAAAGCTTTTGAGGTTGGCATTTGAATCGATATTATTGACTTTGACTTTAACCGTGAGGGTATTGTCAGGTAACACCTTAGACGCATGGCTCAGTTCAACATCCAGTTGTCGTGCTTGTTTATCCAGGGGCACATGAATTAAACCCAGGGCCCGCTGAGGTAAGTGTTTGCGTTTTGGTTGACCGGCTTTGATGACGGTGACCGCGGCGTAAATATCATGGCGTTGCCAGTTTTGGTCTATGGGAATTTTTATTTCAGTATGTGCCTGGTCTAAGACTTGCACGTGATGCCACAGTAATTCATCCGATTCCACGGTAATAATGGCGGTTCCGGCGAACGGCGCTTGTACGCTTAAGGCGGCTGACTGTCCCGGTGTGACGGCATGATTCTGCCATTTTAGTTTGACCTGATCGGGCTTTTCAGCCTGTAGATTATTCGGATCATACCAACGCCATCCGGCAAAAAAGCGGTAGGAGCTCAGGGTATTTTGTTGACTGTCCCGAATTTCCAGACGGTATTGGCCATATTGTATTGGTAGTTGTATACGAACCGCTTGAGCGGCAGTCAATGGCTGCATGGCGCTATAAACGGTTTGTTCTTCATCTTGATTACGATAAGCCCAACCGTCATCGCCCCAGTGCCAATAGCGTTGGCTGTTTTCCTTAATCAATAGCAGCTGGGCATCGGCCATATCAATTTGTTCACCGGCTTTGTTTACAGCAATTAGTTCAAATCCGTTGTTAGAATTGGGGTCGGCAAAGCGACTGTCCCATAATGGTTTAATGCCGACAGCGCGGTCATGCGGCCAAACTTGTAAGCGACTGTAACGAGACAAAGGCCGCCCACCGGCTTCATAGACATTGATATGGGCGGTCAGATTTAAAGGAAACTGTGTGTTCTGCCATTTATTCGGAATGATTAAGGTGCCTGTCCCTGCTTCACTTAGTTGTGCTGAATCCACGGTAAAACTGTCATTAAATTCCTGGTAATGATTGGCGCCAAATTGATAATCGCTGTAATCCTCAAACAGCTTTTGTGCTGAGGACAAAGTCACCGTGGCATCGAAACGATTTCCGGCCGCCGGTGCGCCGTATAAATAATCGGCTTGAATGTTGATGTTTGCAGCAGAATCTGTGCTGATGAGTTTGCTTTCAGGTTTAAGGGTCATGGTCAGCCGCTCGGGCAGAAAATCCTGCACCGAGAAATCATACTGAAAGCGGCGTTTATCTGACAGATGGACCACAAACTGCCATTGTCCGGTCATGGCATTATCCGGCAAATCAAAAGCTGTGCTGTAAAAGCCCTCACCATCACCGGCCCAATTAAAATGTCGAATCACGCGATTGTCCGGGCGCTTAATATCAACGGTCAGCGGTAAAGCACGTTCAAAACGACCATCATCATTGCGCAGCAGACCATTGATATGCACAGTTTCACCGGGTCGATAGAGGTCTCTGGGGGCATATAAGAACAACTCTTGGGCCTGATAATGGCGACCACTGATGGGATATTCGCTTAAATCAAGTTTCGGCTCATTAAGCCTGAGAATTTGGATTTGGTCATCTTTTTCAGCAACGATAAATTGGGTTTTTTCACGACCTGAAGTGGGCAATTGAGCAAAACCGGCGGCATCTGTCAGCGCTTCGGCTTGAACGTTGCCTTTGTGGTTATATGCGGTCAGCTGTACGTTTTGATAGGGACTTGCTTTGGGCAGTTGTTGCGCAAATAAGGCCATTGATTCACCATATTGGCGACTGTGTAGGGCGATATCTGTGTGGATAAACCAGGTGCTGGCATAATCATAATCGTAGTTTTCAGCACCCATCATGGTAACGAAATAAACCCCGGCTGGGCTTAATGCATCGATACCGTGAATGGGGATTTGATGTTGCTCGGTTTTATTGGCGGTGCTGTCTAATGCAAATTGCGCAGTGTAAGCAAGATCAGCAATTTTGGCCAGTTCTCGCAACTGATAAGTGCTGGTTTTGTGTGGGTTTTGCGGGAATTGATGGAGCTGGTTGGTATGAATACGCCAAAATTTTAAATCCACTGCATTGACATTAACCGCTTCAATCGGTAATGCTTTATCGCTGGGTAATAAGGTATAGCCTTGTGACAAAAATCGCACTGTTTGTTGTGCCGGCTGAGTTTTCAGGGTTTTTTGGTGGTTTTGTGTCAGTGACTTGCCCTGCTGCGATTGCAATGACTGACTGACCTTTAGGCTGTATTCTGTGTCGGTTTTTATAAAGGGATAATACAAGGCCAAGGCCTGCTCGCCGACAATCCAGGCCGGCTGAATTGATTGACCGGCTTCGGTGACTTGAATTAGCCGGTTAAAATCCTGCTGTCTATCAAGGGGTTGATTAACATTAATCTGCAAAGCCGCCGTGTTGTCATAAATGCCTTCAGAGATATTAAGAACCTGAAATTCACCGCCATGGCTGACCACAATTTGAGCAGATTCACCGTCGGTTTCTTGGCCCGTCGTGGTCTGATCTATTTGTGATTTGGTGACTTTGTTGTCAGCTTGTTGCTGTGATTGTTCATCGCTTGAATCACCACAAGCGCTTAATGCAAAAACTGCTATAAATAGAATCCATTTGATATGTCGCATTTAATTACCCTTTATGATTATTTTCTATTATTGTAGCCAATGAACCTGACAAGAAAATGATTATTTCGGGCAAAAAGCTGATAATCGTGAACCACCTCACACAATAACTGAAAGTTGCTGAGTTTTCTTTAATTGTGGTGGTTGGCCTAATCAGTATTGGCCACCATCATTTAACAAGTGACACGCCTCACCGTCAAAATAAACAAAGGCGCCATAAAGTGCGCCTTTGTTTTTGATTTTTCCTAATTAAAACCAGTTCAATTATCTAATCGATTTTTTTTTTGCTTTTTTCAAGACGTTTTTCTTTTAATGTTTTTTCTGGTTTTTTCTTGCTTGTTTTTTTAGCATCATGACTTTTGCTCATACATATCTCCTTAAGATATCAATCAACAAAACTTCGGCAGACTAACACCAGTCAACCCACCGAAAGTCACCAATATTTTACCTCAAATCACAAAAGTAAATACTATATTTTTATGACAGCTTTTAACGAAACTCCATCCCAACCCTAATAACGAAATCCAAGGAAAGTCACCTTATGTAGTCATTTTCTTACAATCCGAATCGACATTTGCTACAGATTTTATTTTTTCATTCGGTGAAAATGGAGTTTTGATAGTGAGATTATGATGACTGTCGCCAGAAAACAGCAAATTTGTGTGGATCAGACGCCTTATTACCACATCATTTCACGATGTGTGCGCCAGGCCTTTTTATGTGGTAAAGATCCCTTAACGGGAGATTCGTTTGAACACCGTCGGCAATGGCTGGTTGATCGTATAAAAAAGGTCACATCCGCCTTTGCCATTGATGTGTGCTCTTATGCCATTATGAGTAATCATTTTCATCTGGTTTTACGAATTGGTGATAATTCTCAGTGGACGGACAAACAAGTGTTGATAGCATGGTTGTCGTTGTACTCACTACCTGTACTTTGTCAACGCTATTTACAGGATGATATAA
>QQUO01000329.1 GCA_008501575.1 Pseudomonadota bacterium | reverse complement strand
TGGACTTTTTGGAGCATGTGGTGGAACGGTTACGTTTATCAGCGCGAGCTTATCATCGCATTATTAAGGTCAGCCGTACCATCGCTGATTTAAAACAAGCGGCTGACGTTAATCAAAGGCACCTATCCGAGGCGGTGGCTTATCGCGGCTTTGACCGCAATGATTTCTAAGTGCGGTCTATATTTTCGCCAATTCTCTGGCTTTAGTGGTTCAAATCGTTATAATACGCGGCTTTCAGTCTTAGGAAAATACAATGACCTTAAAAGATCTTCCGGTCGGAACGGATATACCACATGACATAAACGTGGTGATTGAAATCCCCAGAAACAGTGATGCCATTAAATATGAAGTCGATAAAGAATCCGGTATGTTGACTGTTGATCGGGTCCTTAATACCGCCATGCATTATCCTTGTAACTATGGCTTTGTACCACACACCTTGTGTGGTGATGGTGATCCAGTGGATGTGTTGGTGGTGATGCCGTTACCCTTATTGCCCGGTTCAGTGATTAAATGCCGTCCAGTGGGTATCTTAAAAATGACCGATGAAAGTGGTGATGATGCCAAAATTATTGCGGTTCCCACATCTAAAGTTAGCGGTTTGTATCGTCACGTGGCTGATGTCCGTGATATCAATGAAGTGACTTTAGACACCATTGCTCATTTCTTTGAACATTATAAGGATTTAGAAAAAGGCAAATGGGTTAAAATCGAAGGCTGGGGTGGTGTTGAAGAGGCCAAACAAGAAATTCTTGACGCCATTGAAAACTTCAATAATTTAGAAGATAAACCTAATTTCTAAACAGTCACCGAAGTGTGTTTAAAACCGCCCGCAGGCAATCCTGTTGGGCGGTTTTTTATTGGCCACCTGACTGAACCAATCGTTGCTGTTCAATGGCTGCTGCGATACGACGTGGGGCATTTTCAAAACCACCATTACTCATGCAAATCACTTCATCACCGGGCTTAACCCATGCGGCCACTTGCTCAATAAGCGTTTGAACAGAATCGATCACGGATGCTTTTTGTTTAAGTTTTTCCAACACCAACTCATCCCATTGCATGTCGGGATAAACCATGACAAAGGCATGATCTGCCGCTTGTAGGGATTTGGGTAGTAACCGGGCATGTACACCGGATCGCATTGAGTTACTGCGCGGTTCCACCACCGCAATTAATCGGCCATGAACATGCGGGCGACGACCGGCTAAGGTGGTTTCAATGGCTGTCGGATGATGAGCAAAGTCATCAAACACACGGACACCATGTGGCTCACCAACCAACTCCATGCGGCGTTTAACATTTTCATAACGGCACAATGAATCGGCGGCAGCAGCAATAGCCACGCCGGCACGGGTGGCGGCTAAAATTGCGGCCAAGGCGTTTAACTGATTATGCATACCGGAAACATTCCAACGCACTTCGGCCAATTGATCGGTGCTGTTTTGAATACTGAAATGACTCGGATTGTCTCCCAGGGGCATGACCCAAAAATCCGCATGTGGTCCACTGCCAAAACTGACAATATCGGTCCAACAGCCCATGTTCAGTACGGTTTTCAAGTGTGGGTCGTCCGCATTGACAATAATTTCACCATTACCCGGAACAGTCCTGAGCAAATGATGGAACTGCGTCTGGATGGCCGTTAAATCGGGGTAAATATCGGCATGATCATATTCCAGATTATTCAATATAACCACATCACTGTGATAATGCACAAACTTCGCCCGTTTATCAAAAAAGGCACTGTCGTATTCATCGGCCTCAATAACGAAATGCTCGCTGTCTGTCAGTTTGGCTGATGATTCAAAATGTGGGCTAACACCCCCAATTAAAAACCCGGGGTCGATACCTTGATCAGTTAATATCCACGCCAGCATAGATGCGGTGGTGGTTTTCCCGTGGGTACCGGCCACTGCATAGACTTTTTTGTAACGTAAAATTTCTTCACCCAACCACTGCGGACCGGAGACATATCGCAACTCACTGTTTAACAAATACTCGATCGGTTCCATTCCACGGGTCATGACATTTCCCACCATAACCAAGTCTGGATTAGATTGTAATGGCGTGGACTGATAGCCTTCATGGACGGGTACACCCAGATTTTCCAGCTGGGTACTCATGGGCGGGTACATTTTTTGATCACTGCCGGAAACATCGTGACCCAGTTGTCGGGCGATGGCTGCCAAACCACCCATAAAGGTTCCAGCGATACCAAGAATATGTATTTTCATAAAAAGTGGCACAAAAGTGAGCATTTTAACAGAAACTCAACCCCCATGTAGGATCCAAAAAAAACCGACCATTGGTTAATAGCCGGTTTAATAATTTTTCCGTAATTATGCTGAAATATTATTCAATATCTTCCGGTTCAATATCCGGTAAAATAATTTCTACGCGACGATTACGCTGCCGACCACTGGCATCATCATTACTGGCCACGGGAAAATCAAAACCCAAACCATCTGTTGCGATGCGTTCAGCCGCAATACCTTCCGATGTCAAATAATCTTTCACAGATTGAGCCCTTTGCTCGGATAGTTTTAAGTTATATTCTTTACTACCAATATTATCGGTATGACCTTCCACAATGACCTGTTGATTGGGGTTGTCACTGAGGGCTTTAACCAAAGGCTGTAAATTACGCGTCGCACCGGATTTCAGGTCAGATTTATTAAACTCAAATAAGACATCACCCAAAGTAATTACTAAACCCCGCTCGGTTTGTTTGGCTTGTAACTCTGACAATTGATTTTGCAAACTGTTCATGGCCGCTTTGGCTGCATCAGCTTCAGCTTGTGCCGCTTGTGCCTGCAACTTGGCTTTTTCAGCTTCACTTATGGCAGATTGAGCGGCTTCTTGTGCTTGTTTTTTCAAACGTTCAGCTTCAGCTTTGGCTTGCATCGCAGCGTCTCGCATTTGCTGCGCTTCTTGTGCTTCTGCCAAAGCTTGTGCACGCTGTTGTTCGGCCATCATCGCACTGTTTTTAGCACGTTCTGCGCGTTGCTGCGCTAAATCAGCTTCTAAAGTTCGCGACTCCAATACCAAACGACTTTGTTCATCCGCCAATTGACTGCGTTGATCATTATAATAACGCTCTTCAGCACTGTATTTTGCAAACTCGATCAGTCGATCAGTGGCATAAATCGCATACTCATAAGCATCATCAGACATACTTTTAGGTCGATCTTGTACTGTTTGGAATGCGTTCTGGGCACGGGCTAACTCCTGGCCACCACGTGATGCCAACTCCGGGTTAGCCAGTAAATCTGATAACCTGTTTTGCAAAGCATCAACACGCGGATCGGGCTCAGGTGTCGATACACATGAGGCCAACAGGACCATCATACATAGCACCAGAGAATATTTAATTAATTGCTGTATATTCTGTTTCATTGTCCACCTCGCTTACGTTGTAATTCATTACGCAAAAGATCCACTGACCTGCGCAAATCCGCGTATGCTTTTTCGGCTTTCATGGCATCCGATTTTGCGGCGGCCACCTCAGCATCCCGTTGTGATTTTTTAGCTGCAATTTCAGCCAGAGTCCAATTGCGTTTATCCAAATCAACTTTGGCTTGGTTTAAATTATCTCGCGCTGACTTCATCATATAAACGGCATATTGCATACCATTAGAACGCTCAGCGGATTCAATGAGTACCTGTGCTTGATAAATGGCTTTATTGGCTGCATCTCGATCAGCCATAACAGGCGATGCCAACAACAGCAATAAGAAACCGATTGTAAATATTTTTATTTTCATATTTCCTCTCTTTAACAATGAATAAAAACCCCATCCAATCTGAAGTAGGGAGTGAATCGCGTTAACAACACACAAATTGGATGGGGTTAAGTCATAACACAAACTCAAAAGTTTATGTTTAAAAACTTACCAGCTTAGTGATTAATCTTAGATTGCCATTCTTCCACAGCCTTCTCAGCCTTATCTTTATTATAACCGTAACGTTCTTGTAAACGGCCAACTAATTTTTGTTGCTTTCCGGCAATCACGTCTAAATCATCATCCGTTAGCTTACCCCATTGTGACTGGGCTTCACCTTTAATTGGTGTAGTGTTTTAAACCTATTCGCTTTATGAGTGAAACATAAAATAGTCAGCTACAAGGCATGTTTTCTTAGTAATAGTTATTCATATTACAAGGAAACATAACGCCGTAGATGGCTGTTTTAGGGTTCACCCTTTGGGAGCCAGCCACAAACCTCATTACGGCGTTATCGCTCTTAATAAGGACTTTGGCCATTACCTGCAAACGATGCCTCGCCTCAGGGCGCCTACTTTTGGTGTTATGAGGCTTGTGACTGGTTCTCATAACGTGAATAGGTTTAAAATACTACACTAGCTCCATTTACCTTCAATAATATCCCAGTTCATTTTATTTTCTCCTTTAGTTTATGTGACTACTATTGTATCGATACAGCCATAAATATAGTGTAAAGCGGATGTTAAAAGATTGCTAAAACAACAACTTGTGAGAATGCTCAAAGACTATTCAAACCGCTTTAGAATTTTTATCCTGTTCGAGGGTTTTTAATTTTTTCAAGGTTTCTTGATAGCCCAAATCAAAGATTTCCTGGGACGAGTCTTTCTTTAGAAAACTATACTTTCGTAACGCTGCGGGGGCAATGATGACGTCACAATCTGAAAATTTTCGAATGGATGCTTGTGCCCTGAGAATGGTAAAGGCCCGTTGCGTAACAGCCATGGTTGATTTTAAACTGTCATGATCAGCTGACTCCAAGGGACTGACAAAGACCCCGACAGATTGCTCACAATAAATGGCAAGCGGTTCGGTGGGAAAATTATTGGTAATGCCACCATCACTGTATAACACGCCATCAATCTCTACCGGTGTAAAAATACCGGGAAACGCACCTGATGCCAATAACGGCTTAATTAATGGCCCCTCATAAAAAATCCGTGCCTGACCGGAGATCATATTGGTGGCGACAATAAACAAGCGCTTTTTCAGTGCCGAAAAATTATCTTTAGGAAAATACTGCTTAAAATCATCATAAAACTTGATGGTATCGATTAAACCGGGTTTTAAAAGGGTGAATTTATTAAAGGAAAAAGAAAACAGTTCCAAATTGTTAAAAAAATCCAACATCTCCTGCCAGGAATAACCTGCCGCGTACAAAGACGCCACCAGTGCGCCGGCACTGGTACCCGAAACAGTGGTGGGATGAATATTCATTTCCTCTAAGGCTTTAATGGCTCCAATATGGGCCACGCCTAAATAGCCGCCACCGGATAAAACCAAACCTACGGGTGCTTTTAAGGGCATTGAATTCTCCTTTGAGTTAGCAATAATTTATTATAAAAGAAATTGTTGACTGTTATGAGCATGGTACCTTTGGTTACTCCATAAACCCCAAGTCATCATTTCCACATGCGCGACAAGACGTCTATTCGGGATGTGGCCTTTTGATGAATATAAGTCATGATCATGTGGCCGGTAATCAGTAGCAACAGGATCCAACCCAATTCACCGTGGAAATCACTGCCTAAATCAAGCATCCACTGAATTTTTTCACCTT
>QQUO01000172.1 GCA_008501575.1 Pseudomonadota bacterium | reverse complement strand
TAGGATTCGCATTTACATAAACATATTTGTTTAATGTAATTGGTGAACAAATTTTCCCTTTCCAAGTATCCATCTGCGTAAAACGTCCTATCTCGTGATTATAATAACGTGCTCTTAAATAATACTGAAATAGGCTTTCATCATACTGTTCTCCAGTGAATAAGTATTTGTTATCAACGCTTCCTGATTGGTGACTAATTTCACCATAAGCCTGATAACCATAACTGTTCTGCACTGTTCCTGTGCTGTCAGTCAATATCCGAGTAGAACCCAAACCATCATAACCAAACGTATGCGTGCCTTGCTCATTGGTCTGGCTAATTAAGTCATCTCCATAGGTGTAAATCACTTGAGGGATAAACAAGTCATCTTGTTCCTCAAGTACCTGATGGTATGAGCGGTTTGGATCAACCAGGAAGTGGGTGGTCAGGCCATCAACAGTCTGGCTTTGACGTATACCACCGGCATCGTAGGTGTAACTGATGGTACTTGTGCCGGTATTGGCGCTGAGCATACGATTGTCTTTGGAGTAACTGTATTCAGTATCAATCAAGCCATCGACGACTTTCTCTAAGGTGTTCCCGTTGTCATCATAGAGGTAACTGGTCACGACTGAGTTTTCAGTTTCGCTCAGTAAATGATCATTGTCGTTATAGGTGTATGTGGTCACAACACCGTCGATGGTTTGTTGCAATCGGTTACCCACCGGATCATAAGACCACTGGGATGTATGGTTGCCATTAACCGGATCAGTGACGGTTTCTGTTACTAATCTGTAGAGGTTGTCATAGGTATATTCAACGATTCTTCCTGTGCCTTCAGTGAGGCTTAAACCGTTACCGTTTGTATCTAATTCGTAAGTTTATTCTCTTTTATTATCTGATATAGAGCCACTAAGCTGTGCGAAAATATCAAAATTAAAAATAAAATAACAAATATTGGAAATAAATAATCCTGAAAAACACTACTTTTATTCTCAGTATTAATATCAAGAATTATCCCAGTTACTAAAATTATAAATACAATTATACCTATAATCCAATTGACTATGTTGAGCCTCACACCTTTAACCATTTCATTGAATTTAAGTAAATATGCTAAGATGAAAATCAAGGGCAATTCCAAATGTGAATAACTATCGCCATGAGTTATTTTATAAATAAAAAAACAACCGCTTCTTAAAACTGCTGGAAAGAAGTGTCCCATTATGTAGATCAATAATGAAATTAATATTGCAAAATTGAATAAAACAAGCCTAAGTAACATGTAGTTATTTTTATCATCTTGCATTGTTTAACCTCATTAACTCTCTTGTTAATTCTCCAATATCTTTAATTAAACTTACTGCTTTTGCAATACGCTTAATTCTTTCGTTTAAATTTACATCATAAAGTTGAGAGCCCCAACCCACTATACTGGATGAAATATCAGTACCTCTTGAAAGCGACATGAAAGCCGTTGAACTATTACTAAATCCAGAAAAACCAAAACCTATTGTCGTTCCTTGTCGATTAATAGACAGTTTTCTAGATTGACAAGCATATCCCCAAATTGGACCGCTTCTTATGGCTCCCATTCTGCATAATAGGTGGAATGCTTTTGAAGGCCATTTTGCACTCGCACCCACTCCACCAAAACTTTTAGCATTCTTTAAATTCCAAATAGGTCCGATTGCCCAGTCACCTACAAATCTACCCTTTCCACGTTTCTTGAATGTAGAGAATGGTGAAATAGAAAAATCACCTGCTGCATAAATAACTATATTATTAGTATTACGACTATAAACCGCATCAAAACCAAACGATAAAGCACCAAAGTTACCTACGCCAGCAGTCACTCCTCTAAAGCTGAGTAACGCTCCATTAGGAGTAACATTACCACTTTCAGCTATCCTACCTAAAGCATGGCTTGTTATCGCAGTATTAGCAAGAATTGCAGCTACAGTAACTGCTACCGTGGATTGAGGAATAATCGAGGACATGCACTTATTGTAATCACAATTTACAAGCGAGTAGGAGTTTATCGACAGATTTTTAGGTTTAGACGCTTCACCAAAAGTAGGGACCATGAGGTCAAATAGTGTTTTTACTTGGAGAATTGTATGACCGTAGCAAGAAGTCAGCAAATTTGTATAGAAGATACACCGTATTATCATATTGTTTCTAGATGCGTTAGACGTGCGTTTTTATGTGGTGAAGATGCCTTGACTGGAACGTCATTTATTCGTATCGTCCCTGATACTCACCCTCGTCCATGAGGGCTTGCGTGAAAATTCGTTCCTGACGAATTTTTGAACACCGGCGTCAATGGCTTATTGATCGCATTAAAAAGGTCGCTTCAATATTTTCCATTGAAACAATAATCGGGGACACGCATCGATTGTATGGTTAGACGAGCTCAAGGGTTTCAAATCTGTTGGTTTCTCTGCTGTCGGAACAGTCAATCAGCTCAAAAAATATTCCCACAATACAAAGCGCCAATGGTCTGTTGGAATTCGCTTCAAACCAGCTTTAGAATAGCCTAAATTCAACAACCTATTCTCATTTCTTCACGTTTGTGAAACCATGCCGCTCGGCTTGAATCTGGCAAAATTACTTAAAAAAGGAATTTCAAGACATTAGAAACATTAACCAGGTTTAATCTCTCTTAAACACTCAATTATCGGTGTTATATTGCGCCCTAATTTACCACGATAATTTGAAAGACAATCTTCATATAGTGACTGTCCTTGTATATTTTTTCTTAATTAAATAAGTTAAAACAGTGCCCAATATAGCACTATGATGAATTATTCAAAATCGTCTACAAAGATCAGGTCTATTGGATCCCGATTAAAATTAACCAGTCCGTAAAGTGCTGGATTACTACTGTTCGTACAGTGTTGCTCGAACGAGGCGGCAAATTCTTGCACTTCATCGTTATTATCAAAAACTATTT
Source organism: Pseudomonadota bacterium (assembly GCA_008501575.1). Classification (GTDB taxonomy): domain Bacteria; phylum Pseudomonadota; class Gammaproteobacteria; order Xanthomonadales; family Marinicellaceae; genus Marinicella. The sequence goes on along the minus strand of QQUO01000172.1, from coordinate 2,628 downwards.
TTGTAACTTCAAAACTCCCATCCAGAGTATTACAACCTCTTCCAGCACCTGATACAGATAAACCTGGTTCAGTCACCTCTTGAAATGGGAACCTTGTGGCATTGTTGTATATGCCTGGCGACAATACAGCATCACCTGGAGCCGCAAAACTTAACGTCCAGGAATCTCTTCCTTCAAATTGTACAGTTACACCATTATCATAATTTTTTGAGGCTGTTATATGACCGTCAATTAAATAAAATTCTTGGTATTCACCCTGCCCGATATAATCACCTACTTCAGAATCCAACACAAAATTGGTATCGGTAAAGTGATCATCACAAGCATCACCAATACCATCCAAATCAACATCAGCCTGGTTTAAATTAGGTATCAAGATACAGTTATCAATGGTATTTGCGATTGTGTCAGAATCATCATCAGGAATCGGCGGATAAGGTGCCCCCATTGAATTGAACATTAAAGTACCAGTCAGTGCTGGATCATTCAAATCACCACAATGTTGCTCAAAATCAACAACCAATGTAAGCAATTCGTTGTTAGTATCAAATTCAACATCTAAAACATCAAAACTACTTTCACTGGTGTTACAGCCTCGGCCAAAACCTGAAGCGTTAAAACCAGGAGTTGTGGGTGAGTTAAATGGGTATCTGGTTGCATTCGGATAGGGGCCAATAATTAAGGACTGTGCATCTTTTGGTCCTACTGTGACTGAAAAATAGCCAGCATCGCCATTATATGCAATTCGAACTGATCCATCATTATTAACATAAGGAGTAAAGGTACCATTACTTTCATTTAAGTCATAGGTCTGCCCTTGACCAATATAATCCCCTGATTCACTCACCATAACAAGAGAGGTGGTTTGAGAAATTGCATGGTTTGTGAAAACAATTGAGAAAACAAAAAAAAGAATAACTTTCATGAGCATATAGTCCCTTATAGAATTTGATAATATTAAACTTATAAAACATATATGTAAAGTACAAATTTAATAATATTATAAAACTTCTAATGCCCCATCTCTAAACAACATTGATTTATACATTTAATAAAAAGAAATTACTGAAATTAGAAAATTTATATATTTTGCTAATTTTTAAGCATGTTCCCAAATTTTAAATGTTGCCAAACTTGTTGAACCCATTGCTTTGATCACTGCAACACTGTCAAAATTTTTAAAATTATCTTGCATAAATGTTAATAATTCACTTTCGCCTGTAGCTCCCCCAGGAAAAATCATTACAGCATCATTATCATCAATAAAGAAGCGCCAAAATACATCTGGAGCCCAAGGGCCATCCTCTGTTGTTAGTATATCTATCTTTGTTAGATTTTTAATAGGAACGATTGAGTCTTTACCATCCGGATCGATGACTGAGATATTTTCATTATCGAAACTAACCAAAAATTGAGCTTCAATCAATAAACTTGGATTTCTTTTATTTCGAATAAAATTCACAAGCATTAATACAAATATAAAACAAATTAAAATTATTAAAGCTTTCATTCAGCTCTTAACGAATCGCTCTTTCATTGATGATAAAAATCCTTAATCGAGAAGGCCAGTTCGAGGGCTTGTTCGTAGTTGAGTCTTGGGTCGACCTGGGTGGTGTAGGCGCGGCAGAGGTCAGCTTCCTGGAGGGCGCGGGCGCCGCCGAGGCATTCGGTGACGTTTTCGCCGGTCAGTTCGAGGTGGACGCCACCGAGGTGTGAGCCATTTTGTTTGTGTACGCGGAATGATTCCTCGACTTCTTTGGAGATATTTTCAAAACGGCGGGTTTTATAGCCGTTGGAAGTCGATTCGGTGTTGCCGTGCATCGGGTCGGCACACCAGACAACATTTAAATCAGCTTTTTGTACGGTTTTTATGAGCCTGGGTAAATTGTCTTCGATGTTACCGGCACCGAAACGGTGCACCAGCGTGAGTTTACCGGCTTCATTGTCGGGGTTTAGGGTGCGGCATAAATCAATAAGATGGTCTGATTCGGTTTCTTTGCCGATTTTGACGCCGACGGGGTTTTCGATGCCACGCAGTAATTCCACATGGGCGCTGTCAATCTGGTTGGTTCTAAGGCCAATCCAGGGGAAATGAGTACCCAGGTTAAAGTAACCGGTTTGGCGCGGCACCTGGCGTGTCAGTGCTTGCTCATAGTGTAAATGCAGGGCTTCATGGGCGGTAAAAAACTCAACACTTGAGAGGTTATTCACCGGACGGCCGACCAACACTTCTGCAAAGTGTACCGAATCGGTAATTTTACTGACCAGGTCTTTAAATTTTTCGGCATTTTTAGAATGTTTAACCCAGGAAATGTCCCAATATTCAGGGTGACGAATATCGGCAAAGCCACCATCCACCAAAGCCCGTATAAAATTTAAGGTCATGGCGGAATAATGATAGGCTTTCAGCATGTTATCGGGATTGGGGATTCGCGAAATTTCATCAAAGGTGTTTTGATTAACGATGTCACCACGGAACGAGGGTAAGGACTGACCGTCGCGGGTTTCCATGTCGGCGCTGCGGGGTTTGGCGTATTGTCCGGCAAAGCGGCCGACTCGGACCACCGGCGTTTGGCATCCATGAATAATCACCAAACTCATTTGTATGAGAACTTTGAGTCTGTTTGA
>QQUO01000120.1 GCA_008501575.1 Pseudomonadota bacterium | reverse complement strand
GATTCCTGGGAAGAGTACACGGTATTTCATCACCGCTTTAAAGAGTGGATGAATGTGCATGGTTATGACACGGACAAAAATTACAGTGAAAAGGAAATGAACGCCCTGGTTAAAAAATCACCTTATCACAAAGCCACATCCAATGATGTGGATTGGTTAAGTAAGGTTAAGATGCAGGGAGCTGTGCAAAAATGGGTTGATCACAGCATCAGTGTGACCATTAACTTGCCCAATGATGTCAGTGAGAAAATGGTCGGTGATTTGTATATGGAAGCCTGGAAAGCCGGGTGTAAAGGTGTCACAGTCTATCGTGACGGCTCACGTTCGGGGGTTTTGGTTTCTAACGAAGAAAAACCCGATGAGCTGGTGCCATTCCCCACCAAACGACCAAAAACCTTAAAAGCAGAGGTGGTTCGTTTTCACAATAACAAAGAGAAATGGATTGCTTTCGTGGGCACCATTAAAGGCAAGCCTTATGAGATTTTTACCGGTTTGGCGGATGATGAAGATGGTATTTTCCTGCCGCGGACTGTTGAGTCGGGTCATATTATCAAAAGCCGGTTAGAAGATGGCAGTTCCCGTTATGATTTTCAGTTTACCAATAAGCGTGGTTATAAAACCACCATTGAAGGTTTATCTCATAAGTTTAATCCCGAGTTCTGGAATTATGCCAAATTGATTTCCAGTACTTTAAGACATGGTATGCCGATCGAGAAAGTGGTGGAACTCATTAACACATTACAGTTAGACAGTGAATCAATTAATACCTGGAAAAATGGCGTGAATCGTGCCTTAAAACGTTATATTGCTGATGGTACAGAAGTGGATAAAGGCACCTGTGAAAATTGTCAATCCACCGAATTGATTTATCAGGAAGGTTGTTTGACCTGTAAAAGCTGCGGCTCATCCAAATGTGGCTAAGTTAAATTAAAGAGAATCAAAAAGCACCCATCACGGGTGCTTTTTTTTATGTAATATTCAGAGAAAGCCCTTGAGTTCGTCAAGTCAGCGTATGGCTAATACAAAGGTAAATTTTCTCAAGCTTTTTCTCTTAAACTCACCTAACTATACACTACACATAGGCACTTTATCACCTTTGCCTAAACGAATGGATTGGAACTTTAAGCCGATTGAAGAAGTGATTCAATCATCACAAGCTTTGTTACTACCACCTCAATTAGTGATGAAATTTGGAGATATTGGTTTTTTTAAGAAACTGTCATTGGCAACATCAGTTATTGGAATTAAGAAAAATCCAGACAAACAAAAACTGATTGATGTCGTTCCAGATGATCTTTACGCACGTTGGTTGGTATTGAAAAAAAAGTACATGGGTCGTGATAGAGGCATTGAGAAAACCAGGCCGATTTTTGCCAGCCAGGAACTGTCCCAAAAAGCTTTAAAAAAATCAGGTCTGACCAGAAAAACCGGGGTAACAAAAAAGATCAAAAAGACTGCCAAAAAGCACAAACTTGAGTTTATTATCCCGACGGTTGAAGTTGATTTAGAAAACCCTAAAGCCAAATTGAAAGATTTTAAAAAATCTGAACTCAATGACCTGGAATGCTTCGCCAAAACGCTGCAAAGGTTAGAGCATGATCTGGTGGCCATGCGCACCCGTGCCGTTGCCTGGTCTGATGGGGATATTGAAACCATCAAATCATTACCCTATGTGGATAATGATCAAGCCTGTAACTCGGCTTGGTTGAATTCTGAGATAGCACAGGATGTGGGGATAACAGATATTCGAGCACGTACACGTACGTTGTGGTTAGAACATGCCAAAGCAACGTTGACAAAACATAAATCTTCGTTCGCTATTTTACCAATGTCACATCTACTGAGTGATGACAGTATTCTCGAAGATCTGGAGTCCGCTGGTTATAAAATTGACGCACCCAAATATTAAAGAACCAATCGATTCAATTTATCAGACTGCCTTACAAATCCCGGCTGTTAATGATTTTAACGCCTTCGGCCAGCAATTGTTGTTTTTGTCGTTTAAAGTTTTCAGGGTCAATGGCACGGGTGGCATCTTCAATAAGCACACAAGCAAAGCCGGCTTTTAAGGCATCTATAATGGAGAAATAGACACAAAAATCAGCGGCCAGTCCGGTGAAATAGAGGGTATCGACCGCCCGCTCTTTGAGGTAGCCGGTTAAACCGGTGGACTGCCTGTGACCGTTGTCATAAAAGGCACTGTAACTGTCAATTTCGGGGTTCATACCTTTGCGGAAAATGGCTGCAATCTTGCGGCAGTCAAGATCCCGATGTAACTCGGCCCCTTGGCTGCCCTGTACACAATGGGCCGGCCACAGGGTTTGCGCTAAACCGTTCAATTCAATTTCAGCAAAGGCTTGCTGCCCCAAATGATTGCGGGCAAAGCTCAGGTGTTCAGGTGGATGCCAATCCTGACTGGCGATGACTAAATCGAAGTGATTTTGCAGGTGATTAATGACCGGTATTATGTGATCCCCTTCGGTCACCGGCAGGCTGCCACCGGGCATAAAATCATACTGAACATCAATGAGTAATAGGGCCTTCATCATTAACTCCTTAGTTGGGTAATTAGTTGATCGCGTTGTTGTTTTAAAGCCGGACTAATGCCCACCTTATATTGGTGGGGATTATCAAAACGTCGATAATCAATGGCTAATAACGCCATTTGTGACTGTACATGTTGGGCAATTTCGGACAACTTCACTTTGGCGGTACAGCGTTGACCATTTAGCATCACCGGATTGAGCATGGCTGTGGCTGTTAAGGAACTGAGGTCCATCGATTTAAAAGGTTCATATGGGTGTAACATCGATGTCGGTGCCGGTTCATCCGCCAAAGTGATGACATCGGCGCCGACGAATTGACCGTGGCTGTTACTCAGACGGTGGACCTGTTTATGCCCCGGCAAAGTCATTTTTTTAATGTTTTCAGATAATTTAAAGCGTGGCTTATCCTTAAAATAAGCCAGTTTATAGACACCATCTAAGGCACCATCCGGTCGGCCAATGACCAGACTGGTACCGACCCCAAAGATATCTATGGGGGCTTGTTGTTCGATGAGGCTTTTAATGACATGCTCGTCTAACTGATTCGAAGCGGCAATGTGGACATCTGTCAGGCCGGCGGCATCCAGCATTTGGCGAGATTGTTTCGATAAATAAGCCAAGTCACCGCTGTCTAATCGGATGGCTTTTAAGTGGTGGCCGCGTTGCGCCATTTCCTGACCCACGATAATGGCATTGGGAACGCCGCTTTTTAGGGTGTTATAACTGTCCACCAATAACACCGTATTATGCGGTTGATCTTTGGCAAAGGATCGAAAAGCAGTTAATTCATCATCATAACTTTGTACAAAAGAATGGGCCATGGTGCCGGCTGCTTTCAGTTCGAAATCCTGTGCCGCTTTAACGTGGCTGGTGCCGTCAAAACCACCAATCATGGCTGCTCGACTGGCATAATAACCGCCGGGACCTTGGGCCCGCCGTAGGCCAAAATCCAACAGAGTGGCCGCCGCTGCCACTGATCGAATGCGGGCGGCCTTGGTGGCAATCAGACTTTGGAAATTTACGGTATTGAGTAACACTGTTTCAATCAATTGGGCTTCAATTAAATTTGCCTTGACCGTAATCACCGGCGCATTGGGGAACACCAAATCACCTTCGCGACAACTGTGAATGGTTCCTTTAAATCGAAAATCAGCCAAATAATCTATAAAGTCTGCTTGAAAACCCTGGCTTTTTAAATACGTTAAATCTGCAGGACTAAAGTGCAATTGTTCCAAGGTATCCAATAATGTGCTCAAACCGGCAAACACGGTATAACCACCTTGAAAGGGGTTTTTACGAAAAAAATAATCAAACACCGCCGGCTGGTTATGTTGTTCATGAAAATAAACTTGCGCCATGCTAATCTGGTACAAATCGGTGTAGTTGCCGGTGATTGTTAACATGGATAATGTCCTCTTAAATGAGCGGATTATGGCTGGTGCTTGAAAAATGACACATGTTTAATCAAGGGCAATGATATGCTGATTTTCCAGCAATTGATTAAAAAGCTCCTGATCGGCCGCAATGGATTGTAATTGCTGCAAATCGAGGTATGACTGATTACACAATTGTTGCGCAAATGCCAAAGTGCATGGGTATTTATCACCATTGATGTAGAGCTGTGCCTGTTGGTCACTGATGGCATAATAAGTGAAATTATCGGCCGGATTTCGTACATGAGTGTGGCCATGATTGTGGTCGTTAAAACCCGGTGTGTCATCCAATAACCGATAAGCGCTGATAAATTGACCCAGAATATCGGCCAATTCTCCATCTGTTAAATGATTCATTCGCTGTATCTGCTTGCGCAGGTATGCAATTTCATGGCCACTGATGGCGCCGGTGGCATTTAATTCATGTCCGGCATCCGTCAGTCTTTCTGAGTCAGGAAGTTGTTGTGCCATATGATCGGCCACTGCGGTAATCAATTCAGCCGATGAAGGTGAACGCAGACCCACCGATAAAGTTAAACAATCATCATCGAGCGAAATACCGTGATGGGCAATGCGTGGCGGTAAATACAGGACATCACCGGGCGATAAAATATGGGTATGGTGCGGCTCATAATCAGCAATAACCGCCAAATCACTGTCATCAACAGGTTCAAAATCGGCCAAAATCGTGTCATCATAAGACCATTGTCGCTGTCCCTTGACCTGCACCAAAAACACATCGTATTGATCAATGTGGGCACCCACCGATGCCCCTTTGGGCGCATAAGACAGCATAAGGTCATCAAAACGCCAGGCTTTAATAAAAGAGAATGCCGTTAAGACGGCCAAAGTTTGGGGACACCATTTTTCAATATCCGACACCAATAAAGTGGGATTCATGTCGATTAAATCGGCCCATTGGTTTGGTTCGTCATAAACCGCTTGAAAACGACGGTGGTCAGGACTGTAGATAATACGAGACTGAACCCCATCCCGGGCGGCCAATTGAAACATTTGTTCACGATTAGGCACAGTTGCCAAAGGCAGGTCAGTTTGCCGGAATAAATAAGGGCGTTGCTGCCAATAATCGGCTAAAAAGACTTCTGCAGTAACCGCCTGGCCGTTAAATATGTTTGGCTTGATGTTCGGCATTACCCAGATAGGTGGCCGGCGTTAATGCCAGCAGTTGTTGTTTAACGGCGGCAGGTAAATCAAGGTCATTGACGAAGGCTTTAATGGACTGCTCGTTAATGGTTTGACCACGGGTGAGTTCTTTCAGTTTTTCATAGGGATTTTCAATGCCGTAGCGACGCATGACAGTTTGTATCGGTTCGGCCAATAATGCCCAATTGGCATCTAAGTCGGCTTGTAAAGCGGCCTTGTTTAAATCCAGTTTGGTCAGGCCCTGAGCCAATGAGCGATAGGCAATTAGGGTATGGCCGAATGCCGTTCCCATGGAGCGCAATACCGTGGAATCTGTCAGGTCTCGTTGCCAGCGTGATATCGGTAATTTTTCAGCTAAATGTGCCAATAAAGCATTGGCCAAACCGAGGTTACCCTCCGCATTTTCAAAATCGATGGGGTTGACTTT
>QQUO01000170.1 GCA_008501575.1 Pseudomonadota bacterium | reverse complement strand
TCACGAAGAAAATGTGGATGCTTTTTTACTAAAACTGAATAGCCATATTGATAAGGTGGTTCGTGAAAAATATCAAAAAGCAGCTGACCTCAATAAAGTAAAGAATAACTCAATTGAGGAAGGTCGCGCATTTGTGGAAGCTTATGTTGACTACACCCATTCAGTTGAAGCAATTGACGACATATTGCAACATGGTGGAGGGCATTCAGGCCATTAAATATAATACAATCAAATGATACAATCAGGGACAGGCTGAGGTATACCTAAGCCTGTTTCTGATTAATCATCCCGGATTAACCATAACATTTAACCATAAAGTAAAAAACTTCTACCGAGCCATATAATTGCAAATAAGCAATAAATATCTGCTTGCAATAAGGTGTATAATAAATTAACAGTTCTTACTTAGCTATGAAAATCCTCGTGTATTCTCTATTCGGTTTTTATTTGCAACATTGGATGCTCAAAACACGCCACTAATCTTATACAAAACCGTTAGCAATAAATACAAACCTAATTGGAGAGAACAATGAAAGCATTAGTTTATTATGGCGATCATAATATCGCTTTAGAAGACAGACCAAAGCCAACAATTATCAAGCCAACAGATGTCATTGTGAAAGTTTTAAAAACAACCATCTGTGGAACTGACTTGGGCATCTACAAAGGTAAAAACCCTGAAATTGAAAGTGGTCGTATTCTTGGTCATGAAGGTGTAGGTATCGTTGAAGAAGTTGGGGGTAGTGTTTCCCAGTTTAAAAAAGGCGACAAAGTCATAATTTCATGTGTTACTTCATGTGGTTCTTGTGACTATTGTAAAAAACAATTGTATGCACATTGTAGAGATGGCGGCTGGATTTTAGGCTATATGATTGATGGCGTACAAGCTGAATATGTGAGAATACCGCATGCCGATAATAGCTTACATAAAATCCCTGAAAATATTGATGATGAAGTGGCTATTTTTTTAAGCGATATATTGCCGACCGGTCATGAAATAGGGGTTCAATATGGTAAAGTAAAACCCGGTGATGACATTGCGATAGTGGGTGCGGGTCCTATTGGCATGTCAACGCTGTTAACAGCTCAGTTCTACTCGCCTTCTAAAATAATCATGATTGATTTAGATGACAACAGACTTGAATTAGCCAAAGAATTAGGTGCTACCCATACCATTAATTCGGGCACAGCAAATGTAGAACAAGCCGTTAAAAAAATAGTTGGTGAAGATGGTGTTGATGTGGCTATTGAAGCTGTTGGCATCCCTCAAACATGGGATATTTGCCAAAAAATAGTAAAACCAGGGGCTCATATTGCGAATGTTGGGGTACATGGCGTAAAGGTCGATTTTAATATCGAAAAACTATGGATTAAAAACCTGACCATAACGACCGGACTTGTTAATACAAATACAACGCCAATGTTATTAAAAGCAGTGACTGCCAATGATTTGAATTTAAAGAAAATGATTACCCATCATTTCCCGCTTTCAGAGCTTGAGCAAGCTTATCAGGTGTTCCTAAATGGTGCTGAAGAGAAAGCCATGAAAATCATTATTAAAAATAATTAACTATTAAGTATCGGCTGACTTAAAAACTCTAAAGTTGGAAACCCTTTAGGTAATGAACGGATTAACTTAACTTAACTTAACTTAACTTAACTTTTTAAGTATTTTGAAATCATGACATACTTTGGCTCTATAGTTGAGCCGAGATTGGGATTTATATTGTTGATTTTTATATTTAATATAGACAATCAGACGTCCATGTCTAATCGGTATGACTTATTGAATGGGGTGGTAAATGTGGGTAATGATGGCGTCTTCGCTCACGGTGGTTGGATCATTGACATATACTTCCCATGAATCACCATTTTGTTGCAGTTCATGCTCTGCAAGATAAGCATCTATGAGCGGGTACGATAGTTCTGCTTGATCATAGGGACCCACTTGCACATATTTAACCACTTTTCCGGCATAGGTTTGTCCCAGTTTAATGTCACCTGTTTCGCCTTCGATGGCTGTGATATCGACTGGTATGGCGGCATCAAATACCCATAATTCATTTGTCCAACTGCGGGTAATGGCCAGGGGCATGCCGTCAAATTGAATGTCATTTTGTTGCATGAAGTCGGTGATGGTTGTGTACGCTTCACCCATAATGGCACTGATATCCTGATCAGAGCGACCTTCGGTTGATATAAACAGAATAGTTTGAGCAGGTACTGTTTCGATTGAAAAATTAGAAAAATCATACACAGGCTTGGATTCCACCAGTGATTTAAGATTACTTAAGCCTTCTTCATAACTTGGGCCAAGCATGCGGTCCATCATCATGCCAAAATACCTGCCGATGACACTACCCTTAAAATCGACGTCAAATACCCATGAAATTTCACTGGATTCACCCATGTCTTTAATCACATAACTGGCCCAGGCCGGGTCATCGCTTTGACCATCAAAAAAGAGTTCCGCTTTTACGAGCTCGTGGGGTTTGGATTCAATAATGGTTTGTTGTCCGCTGCCGACCTCATCATTACCTTGCCATGCCATGTGTGAGCCGACGCCATATTCCGGGCCTGAATATTGATATTTGGCATCGGCATCCAATTTGGCCCAGGGAGACCAATCGTTAAAATGGTGCATGCTGTTGACTGTTTTAAACACCGCTTTGGCCGGCCGTTCAATGGTGATTGAACGTGAAACCTGTACCTTATCCGGCAGAAAAAAGTAGCCATAGGCAAACATCAGAACAACAATAATCAGTAGGGTAAAAAATAAATACTTAATGGCCTTCATAATAACACCTCTTTGTATAATTGGTTTCGATAATGGTGTAGTCGCTTATAACAATGGACTAAAGAAATGAGCGAATTTATCGCTTAGCCATCGATTATATTTACAACAAATATCCACGTTAATCCGCTTTAACTCAATAACCATATATTGTAGCTGGTTTTATAGAAATTAATCTCAAGTAAAAAAACAAATCAGAGACTGGTATCCTATTGGTTATTCAAATCCATTTTTAAAAACAGCACGTTCCACTCCAAAAACCACATAACGACTGTCAGCACTTGTATTACCTCCTGGATTAGCAGTTGTGGCTGCTACCAATAGATTAACAACACCATCACCTGCCGAACTGACTCTCTCGACGGATCTGTCGCCACCAGACACCCCGTGAAAGACCAAACCATTACTGCCATCAGGGTCTGAAAGTAGGAGAGGGGATATTTGTTGGGCCCAAGCTAAACCGTGATTAAATAAAAACAAACATAATAAAAATTTATTGTGTGTTTTATTTTGGTAATCATATAAACCTCGCCAGCAATCATGCTTAGAATATAACACCATAAAATTATATCATATGCACTTATATACAGCCCTCAGTTTTCGTTGTTTTTAATGTTGGTCAAATTCTGTTAAAAAGTGATTAATCCGATGTATTTAATAGACAGGTTACTGGCACGGATTGGGCTTATAAAGTGGGATTTCTGGTTTAAAACATAGGTTGATAATTTTATATTCAATAGACCTGATTCATTTTTAATTAAAGCTCTGGTTTAGGCATTAATATGGTCATAAAGGTATCATCCGATGATTTGCTGAAACCTTTTTGGCTTTGCTCTTTGAGGGTGGGAATTTGTGTGTCATTCTCCTTGTTGTGGTCATTTTGGTACCATGTTAACAGGCGGTAACTGGCATAGGGTGAACCCATGTTGTGGGCTTTTTGGTATTGTTTGAGTGCTTTTTTCTGGTTTGATCTAACACATAATCCATGTTCATACATCCAGCCTAAATTAAAAGCAGCGGTTGGAGAGGTTTCTGCCAGTTTGCTCATGGCTTTGTAAGCTGTTTTGTGATCTGCATTTTTGGTGTTGAGTTGACAGCTGAGCAAGGATTGATTGTTAATGATGGTTTCTTGGTGGTAAGTTGTTCCGGCCAATTTGTATAAAGCGATGGCATTTTCAGCATTTTTTTCCATTCCCCATCCTTTTTCAGCCAATAAAGCCAACCAGAAATATGCTTCCTGATGACCGTTTTTTGTACCATTATGAAAGAAAAAACGGGCAATATCAAAATCCTGAGTGACCTGGTCACCGGTTAAAAATTTACGGCCCATTATAATCTGAGCGTAGGAATCACCTTTTTCAGCGGCTTTAAAAAAGTAACGAAAAGCTTGCTGCATATCATGGTCCGCAAAGTTTCGATTGGCATAAATTTCACCTAAATTTCTTAATGGTTGGGCGTATTGGGTGTCTTTTGCCAGTTTTTTTAAGGTACTAACGGCCAGCTGAGTGGCATGTTGGTCGTTGCTTTGATTTAAATACATTTCCATGAGCTCCATGGCAACCCAATGGGCTCCTGCGTCATACGCCTTATTATAAAGTTCGATGGCCTTTTTTTTATCCTGACTAAAGCCGTCCCCGGTGCGATACATTTTAGCTAAATATGCAATGGCACCTCGATGTTCTTGCGCAGCTGCTTGCTGAATCAGGTTATCCCAGCCATCCCGATCATTTCGTTTCATTAGCTTCGCCATTTCATAGGTGGCATCGACACTGCCAAGTTCATGGGCTTTTTCGTATAGTTTGAGGACTTTTCTGTCCGAGGCTTTATTGAGTTCTAATCGTGCTTGCAAAAGATACGCTTGAGCCATGCCTTTTTTGCCTTGTTTATTAAGCCAATTTAGGTGGTATTTATTGGCTAAAAATGGTTTTTCTTCAAGCAGTAAATAGATGAACTGGAATTTGGCCAAATCATCGGTGTCTGTGTGTTGATATAACCACTGATCAAAATCTTCTCCTTCTATGGCGGGTTTATAGACCGGATAATCAAGAAATAACATATTGAGTTCAGCTTTTACCTTAAGTTCACCTTGCACCCGTTGGTAGTAGGTCTTTGCTTTGTCGATATCGGGATCGACAAAATAGCCCTGGTGGTATAAGCCCCCCAAATATAGCAAGGCTTCGTTGTCACCGGCATTGGCGGCTTCTGTCATGAGCAAGAGACCTTTATCGGTATCCCTGTCAACGCCCAAGCCTCTAATTAAATAATCCGCCATTTTAATGCGTGCTGAGTTATAACCCAATTCATGGGATTTTTTAAATGCTTGATATGCTTGTTCTAAATCTGTGGTTTCTAAATCGGGAGTTTCAAACAGCATTCCCAATATATAATATGAAGCTGCTGAACCTTGGTCCCCGGCTTTTTTGAGGTAGTTGATGGCCTTTTGGGGATTTTCCAGGGTATTTATCCCACTTGCATAAATAATACCCAGTTGTAAAAAATTGACTGGCTCCGTGGCTAATTGAGCGGCTTTTTGATAATGCGGATTATTTTTGTCAGCATATTTTTTTTCAGTTAAGCCGGTATCAATGATGGCTCGGATATGATTTTTTTCTGCGGCAGCTTTTAAATAAGCGTGAGCCAATTCAGGTTTATTCCATTTTTTATTCTCAGCTGAGTAAATATTATATAATTCATATTCAAGCACCCCGGGTTTAATGGTATTCAAATTAATTAGTTCCATTAAGGCTTTAATGGGTTCTGGGTTGTTATCGATTCCA
>QQUO01000045.1 GCA_008501575.1 Pseudomonadota bacterium | reverse complement strand
GGCTGACCAATTGACGGGCTTCGTTACGTGTCACTGCAAAACCCATGCGGTAAACCACGTTATCAAGACGTGTTTCCAACAACTTCAACAGATTTTCACCGGTGGCGCCTTTTTGGCGTACCGATTTTTTATAATAGTTAACAAATTGTTTTTCTAAAATACCGTAAGTTCTGCGAACTTTTTGTTTTTCACGTAACTGTAAAGCGTAATCAGACGGTTTGCTGCGCTTAGCGGCTAAACCATGTTGGCCGGGGGCCACATCTAATTTACATTTTGTCTCTATCGCGCGTGCCGGACTTTTTGTCATTAAGTCAACACCTTCGCGACGGGCTAATTTACATTTTGGTCCTAAATATCTTGCCATGTTATTCTCCTATACCCGACGCTTCTTCGGTGGTCTGCAACCGTTGTGAGGAATGGGTGTAATATCAACGATGTTGGTAACACGTAAACCGAGGGCATTGAGTGCTCGGACAGAGGATTCTCGACCTGGACCTGGACCTTTGATGCGAACTTCAACATTTTTCATTCCGTATTCCATCGCCACTTGACCGGCTTTATCGGCAGCCACCTGGGCTGCAAACGGAGTGCTTTTTCTTGAACCTCTAAATCCAGACCCACCAGCCGTTGCCCACGACAAACCATTACCTTGTCTGTCAGTGATCGTGATGATGGTATTGTTGAACGACGCATGTACATGAGCGATTCCGTCAACAACAGTTCGTTTAATTTTCTTTTTAGTTTTTTGTGGTCTTGCCATTACAATTCTCTATCTAATATCACAAAGATATTTGTACAATTAACGTCTAATTGGTTTTTTAGGGCCTTTTCGGGTGCGGCTGTTGTTCTTGGTTTTTTGACCACGAACCGGTAAGCCGCGACGGTGTCTTAAACCACGATAGCAACCCAAATCCATTAAACGTTTGATGTCCATGGCCACTTCTCGACGTAAATCACCTTCAACAGTAAATTCACCAACCACAGCACGTAATTTATCTAATTCAGCTTCATCAAGCTGACCAACTTTTTGTGCAGGATTTACACCTGCTTTGTCACAGATATCATAAGCTCTGGTTCGACCGACACCATAAATACTGGTCAGTCCAATCCAAGTGTGCTTGGTATCCGGTATGTTTACACCCGCTATACGAGCCATGTTCTACTCCTGTTCCTCTAAAACCAACACAGGGTCGGTTTTTATTACACAAATTTAGGTATAAAACCTGTTTTATTACCCAAAAAAGGGCGCAAATTATAATACAACACAGCACACAATGCCATCACTTTTTTTTCTGACATTGGGTGCTGATATGTGCGTTTACTTAACGACGAATTTTTGATGATGATCGCCGATAATTTTTTATGTCTGATTTTTTCATGACAGACTCATACTGTTGAGACACCAGATGGTTTTGCAACTGGGCCATGGAGTCCATCGCCACCACCACAACAATAAGTAAACCGGTACCGCCTAAAGCAAAGGGTACCGCTAACATTGAATTCATCACATCCGGCAGCAAACACACGCCCAATAAGTACATCGAACCCCACAAAGTAACGCGGTTTAACACACCGTCCAAATAGTTGGCGGTTTGTTTACCCGGTCGAATACCGGGAATGACAGCACTCTGGCGTTTTAAATTATCAGCCGTTTCATCTGAATTAAAGGTCAATGCCGTATAAAAATATGTGAAAAACACAATCAAGGCACCATAAAAAACCATATACAGCGTATTACCCGGTGATAATTGTTGTGACAAATCAGTGAGCCATTCAAAACCTTCGTTTTGGCCGGCAAAACTGGCAATGGTACCCGGGAATAACACCAGTGATGAAGCAAAAATGGGCGGAATCACACCGGACATATTGACTTTCATCGGTAAATAAGAGGTTTGGGCCTGGGTCGCCTGACGACCACCACGGCGCGCAAACTGCATGGTGACACGGCGCTGACCGCGTTCCACGAACACGATAAAAGTCGTTAAACCCAAGGCCAGTGCCAACAAGAAAATGGCGGTTAAGGCATTGAGCTGACCTTCACTGACCATTTGGAATACCGAAAATACCGCACTGGGTAAATTCACCACAATACCGGCGAAAATAATCAATGAGATACCGTTACCGATACCACGTTCGGTGATTTGTTCACCCAACCACATAAGAAACATGGTGCCGCCTGTTAACGAGATGGTGGCGGTGAACAAGAAGCCAAAGCCAGGCTGTGGAACCACAGCTGATGCCCCAACAAAACCTAATTTTTGTAATGAGTATGAAATACTGTATGCCTGAAAACCAGCCAGGCCAATGGTGAAATAACGGGTGTACTGGGTAATTTTTCGTTTACCTGTTTCACCGTCTTTTTTCAATTCACGCAAAGTCGGCATGGTGTGGCCCAATATCTGCATGATAATGGATGCCGTAATATACGGCATCACACCCAAGGCAAAAATTGAATAGCGGCCCAAGGCACCACCGGAGAACATATTGAACATATCCAATAAGCCACCGGAGTTCTGCTTCAACAAATCAGCCAATACTTGTGGATTAACGCCGGGGACCGGTAAAAAGGTTCCCATGCGATAGACAATCAGGGCACCAATGACGAATAAAATTCGACTCTTCAGTTCACCCAGACCTTTTTTATTGCCTAATAATTTTTCAACTTGTTCTTGTCTGCTTGACATAATTACGCTACTTTTCCGCCGGCTTCTTCAATGGCTTTTTGGGCCCCTTTTGTGACATGTAATCCTAACACAGTGATGGCTTTATCCAGTTGCCCGGTATTAATGACTTTAACTTTGGTGGTGCCACGTTTAACCAAGCCGGCTTCAATCAATGACTCAATGGTCACTTCTTTGGCATCTAAGCCATTGAGGTGGTACAAACACACCTCGGCACGACTGGCCGCCAATTTTGAGGTAAAACCAAATTTAGGTAAGCGTTTGAAAATCGGTAATTGGCCGCCTTCGAATCCCACTTTATGAAAACCACCTGATCGTGATTTCTGTCCTTTATGTCCTCGACCACAGGTTTTACCGGAACCTGAACCGATACCGCGACCGACTCGCTTTGCTGCTTTGGTGGCTCCCGCCGCCGGTTTAATGGTATTTAATTTCATAATAATAAACCTCGTTTATTTAACTTCTTCGACAGCCAGCAAATGATTTGCGGCTCGAATCATGCCCATGTTTTCCGGGGTGGCATCAACAATGCGCGACTGGTGCATTTTACGAATACCTAAACCACGAACACAGGCTTTGTGATTAGCCAATGAATTATTGGTGCTTTTAATTTGGGTGACTTTAACTTGACCCACTTTTTTTGCTTTAGCCATGATTTTCCATTACCTCTTCTAAGGTTTTACCACGTTTTGCGGCAATTGATTCCGGTGATGTGATTTGTTGCAAACCTTTAATGGTGGCACGTACCAAGTTAATGGGATTGTTAGATCCTTGTGACTTGGCCAGTACGTTTTCCACGCCGACCACATCAAAAACAGCACGCATCGCACCACCGGCGATTACACCAGTACCTTCTAAAGCAGGTTGCATATAAATACGCGAACCCGAGTGCTTGGCTTTGGTGGCATGCCATAAAGTGTTGCCATGTAAATCAACTTCAATGGTGTTTTTACGGGCTTGTTCCATGGCTTTTTGAATGGCCACAGGCACTTCTTTTGCTTTGCCGTAACCAAAACCAATTTTACCTTTGCCGTCGCCGACCACTGTCAATGCGGCAAAACCAAACTGACGGCCACCTTTAACCACTTTTGCGACGCGGTTAACTGTTACCAATCTTTCCATTAAGTTATCGCCTTGATCTCTTTCTGCCATAATATATCTCTAATAATGTCTTAAAATTTCAACCCGGCTTCTCGCGCGGCTTCAGCCAAGGCTTTTACTTTGCCATGGTATTGGTAACCCGAACGATCAAAACCCACGGCTTCAACACCGGCTTTTTTTGCTTTCTCAGCAATGGCTTTACCCACTGCTTTAGCGGCTTCGATGTTACAACCTGACTGGCCATCTTTGATGAGACCTTTGTCTTTGGTTGATGCAGAAACCAATGTGGTTTGGCCGTCGGCGGAAAAGATTTGCGCATAGATGTGCTGGTTGGATTTGTGCACGCTTAATGCGGGCACCGCCAACTGACGCAATTTAATCCGCGTTTTGGTTGCTTTTTTTAATCTTTTGCTGTTTTTCTGATGCATGATTATCTCAAGAAAGCATTACGCCTTCTTGGCCTCTTTTCTGTAAAGTCTTTCATCAGCATATTTCACACCTTTACCTTTATAAGGTTCAGGTGGTCTGATGGCTCTAATTTCTGCCGCCACTTGTCCGACTTGTTGTTTATCGATGCCACTTACCACAATTTCAGTTTGGGTCGGCACTTCAAAACTAATGCCGTCACGGGCTTCATATTCCACGGGATGAGAAAAACCCAGATTCAAATCAAGGTTCTTACCTTTCAGGCTGGCTCGATAACCAACACCGGATAATTGCAACTTTTTGCTGAAACCATTGGTAACACCTTCAATCATATTGGCCACCATGGAACGCATGGTACCGGCCATTGACATAAATTCCGGCGCTGCTTTAATGGTTAATTCGTTGTCGTTTTGTTCCAACTGCACAGCTGGGTGCAAATTTAAACTCAATTCACCTTTGGGCCCTTTAACGAAGACTTGTTGGTCTTTGATTTTAACATCCACTTTGTCAGCGATGGCAATCGGTTGTTTTGCTATTCTTGACATGTTAACACTCCGATTTATTTAAGCACACAAAGCACTTCACCACCGATGGCGGCCTCACGGGCCGCTTTATCGGACATGATGCCGTGTGATGTTGAAATGATTGCAGTACCAAATCCAGAATCAACGCGCGGTAAATCATGTTTACCCCGATACTGTCGCAGACCGGGTTTACTGGTGCGCTTGATTTCTTCAATCACCGGTTTATTGCGGTGATATTTAATGTTGATTTGCAAATAAGGATGGCCGTCTTTTTCAACAGTTTCAAAGGAACGAATGTAGCCTTCTTGCTGCATCACTGACAACATGCCTTTTTTAATTTTAGAAGCCGGGGTCAACGTGCTTTTTTTGTTAACCGCCTGGGCGTTCTTGATGCTGCAGATCATATCTGAAATAGGATCACTTATACTCATAATCTTCTCCTTACCAACTGGCCTTAGTTAAACCAGGAATGTCACCACGCATTGCGGCTTCACGTAATTGCAGCTTACTCAAACCAAACTTTCTGTAGTAGCCACGCGGTCTGCCGGAAAGGTGACAACGATTACGCATCCGAACCGGAGACGCATTTCGCGGTAATTTCTGCAAGCCTTCTTGAGCCGCCATCATGTCCTCATAAGACGTGTTGGGATTTGCAATAATTTCTTTCAATGCGGCACGTTTCTCAGCATACTTCGCAACGATTCTTGCTCTTTTGAGGTCTCTTTCGACCATAGATTTCTTTGCCATAATTGATTACCTGCCTTTGAATGGAAAATCAAATTGATCAAGCAATAAACGTGCATCGGCATCGTTTGTTGCATCGGTGGTTATGGTGATGTCCATACCCCGAATTTCATCAAT
>QQUO01000223.1 GCA_008501575.1 Pseudomonadota bacterium | reverse complement strand
CCGTTTTTATGGCGCTTCAGCGGTTCAGGATACCCTCCATATTCAGGTGGCAGAGCCCTTATCGCAAAGACACGCGGCGGTTACAGAAATGCTCATCACCTTAGCGTGGCCATTGGCCATTCTTATGCCGCCGTGCTTTTTCGGTACTTGGGTTTTTGTCCGTTACAGCTTGCGGCATGTACTGGCTTTTAATGAAGCGATTAAAGCACGAGATGGTGGTGACCTGTCACCGATTGCAGGCCACGATTTACCCGTTGAGATTAACACCATTGCTGAATCTTTGAATGATTTATTGCAGCGATTGCGGCGGGCTTTGGAATTAGAGCATGCCTTTACCGCCAACAGTGCCCATGAATTGCGCACCCCAATTGCCACGGCGCTGGCGCAGGTACAAAGGTTAAAACAGACCTTACCAGAAGGCTCGAACAAGGAGCAAACCCGTAAAATCGAAATGTCTATACAGCGATTGTCACGATTATCTGAAAAACTAATGGAGTTAGCCAAAGCCGAAGGGGGCAGTTTATTGACCGCTGAACCTCATGATTTAATCAGCCTTTTACGCTTGATTGTTGAGCAATTCAGGCGCTCTTGTCCCAATGCAGTTATTCGGTTAAATGTGACCGACAAACAATCATACATGTCCAATATGGATGCCGACGCCTTTGCCATATTGGTGCAAAACCTACTGGATAATGCCATTAAACATGGTGATCAGAACGAACCGGTGGACGTTCTGTTTTCTGCCCAGGGGGGTTTGAGCATCATCAATCATGCTGATGTCATACCGGCCGAGACATTATCCCAGCTTCGCCGCCGCTTTGTCAGATCAACCAGCCAAGTAGAAGGCTCAGGTTTAGGATTGGCAATAGCCGATGCCATTGTCACCGGCATTGGAGCCACCATGACGATTCACTCGCCGGCGATTGGCCGACCGGATGGTTTTGAAGTCAGCATAGATTTTTCTAAAATTTAATGACATCAAGATTGAGCCCATTGTACCGAATTTGCCAAAGTTATCAGCGAATAGGGTAATCGCAAAGCGCTGATGTCAATATCATGGCTGCTAACTTTAGTTCATTGCAGCAACAAGGTATAATCAGCGCAGTTTTTTAACCGCCTTATTTATGACCGTTGAATCCATTACCCTGATTAAACCCGACGACTGGCATGTGCACCTGCGTGATGGCGACATGCTGAAACAGGTCGCGCCCTACACCGCGCGGCAATTTGGTCGAGCCATTATTATGCCAAATCTGGTACCACCGGTGACCACAACAGCGATGGCGGTTGATTACCGACAACGTATCTTAGCGGCCGCGCAAGATTATCCGGACTTTCAGCCCTTAATGACCGCTTATCTCACCGATGATATTGATGATAAGGATTTAATTAATGGCCATCAGCAAGGTGTCTTCACTGCTGCTAAACTGTATCCGGCCGGTGCCACCACCAACTCAAGCCACGGTGTTACCGACATCAAACGCGTTTATCCGGTGTTAGAAGCCATGCAAAAGCAGGGCATGCCTTTACTGGTGCATGGCGAAGTGGTTGGTGATGACATTGATGTCTTTGATCGTGAAGCCCGCTTTATCGACGATGTTATGCAGCCTTTGTTGAAAGATATACCTGAATTAAAGGTGGTGTTTGAACACATCACCACCAAAGATGCCACGGAATTTGTCATGAGTGCAGGGGACAACATTGCCGCCACCATCACCGCCCATCATTTACAGATTAACCGCAACGACATGCTGGTCGGCGGCATTAAACCCCATCTGTACTGTCTGCCGGTGGCCAAACGCGAACAACATCGCCAGGCTCTGCGCCAAGCCGCCACTTCAGGCCATAAAAAATTCTTCCTCGGTACTGACACCGCACCGCATGCCATCAACGCCAAAGAATCCGCCTGCGGCTGTGCCGGTATCTTCACTGCACCGCATGCCATTGAGCATTACGCTCAGGTGTTTGATGAAGAAAACGCCCTGGATAAACTCGAAGCATTCGCCTCCATTAACGGCCCCAATTTCTACAGCCTGCCGATTAATGAAAGTAGTATATCTTTAGTTAAAAAAAGCCAGCAAGTACCTGAAAAGTTTGGAAAAAGTGATTTGGCAATTGTGCCATTTCGGGCAGGTGAGAACCTTGCTTGGCAATTAAAAACTGTTTAGATTGGTGCGCTAACAATTTTATATTAGATTAAAACCGAATAGGGCGGCCGCAAGGGTTTACAGCTACGAGACAGTTTATATTTTTGGTAAATAGTGTGGGTAAAGAGCTTGCCACCGCCGTGTGCCGGGTAAATATTTAATCATAATGCTATGAAAGCAAGTTTCATAATTACAGTTGCTTACCTGTCTGCCTGATTACCTCTTTTTAATTTCTTTTGCTAAAGATACTTTATGATTTTCATCCACATCAAGCCTATATGCCTCATTCATTCCTTCTTTACCACTGTGCGTAAATACCAACATACGTTCTCCGTCAGTTCTGATATGAACTATCCCATAGTTTGTTCTTTCAAATCCGTAGAAAAAACGGAGCTTTCCATCTAATGTTTTTGATGGGCCGCGATATGCAAAAAATGCCGCTAATTCAGTCGAAAATACCAATGAAACATCATTTCTTGCAACTTTTCCTAATGCACCCATTAATGTGGCTCTTGGATGTATATGTTCTTTTCTGCTGCTTTCGTCACCTGATGAAATCAGGGAAATTACCGGGCTTATTTTTTTTAAAACAGCGTGGTCAAAATCAGCAGAGCCATGATGAGGCACTTTTAATACCTCACTTTGGAGTTCCTCAGCAGTATATTTTTTATTAAGCAGAGCCATAGATTCTTGGTTCAAATCACCGCCAAAGAAAAATCGAACATTTCCATATTGCACCCTAAGGGCTATTGATTGGCCATTGATTGTATGTCCTGCATCAAATTCCCTGTCTTTGGGGTCAAATCCTGTCACAGAAATATTGGCATCTTTTGGTGGTTTTCTGAAAAACTCCAAGCCTTTCACACGTTTATTGCCGACCTTTACAGTTTTTTCGAATGGACCTAAGACATCAACTTTGATTCCTTCTTTTTTCAGGAATGAAAACTCCCGCATGTTACCCCTGGCCAAGCGTTTAAAAGTTATTGCGCCATGCTTTTGCCAGTGTTTAAGAGATTTTTGCCAACTTCTAAATGGTCGATTGAGCCTGGATATGTTTACAGATGTGAGGTCTTCTACTAAATCTGTTATTACTAATCCGGTACTTTTATATGGCGCAGTTTGTCCAAACATTTCTTCCGCTTTAACTCTTTTACCATTCTTCTTGCTAGGGCCCTTTACAATACCATTGTGATAAACCCTTTTAGGATGTATGAACAGTCTTTTTCTTAAAGTAGTATTTTTTTCAGATTTAACGATGTCATTGAGACCCTGGTAATGGTCTGCATCTCCATGTGAAATTATCATCGCATCAACCGCTAAAGGACTCGTGGCTGAGGAGCCTCTAAACCTATTTGCAACAAACCTTGCAAATAACTTATTGTCACCTCCGTCAAGAAATATTATTTTTTTCTTTGGTGTAATCAAGACCATGCCATCGCCCTGTTGGACATCAATCATCATGAAGTGAAGAGGGCGCTTATCTTGAGTTGGCAGTCGCCCTTTCACACTGCCTTTAATCGGCGTGGTGCTTCTTTCAAGGACTTCTATTTGGGTTTTACCAGCTGAGTAAGAAAGAACATTGACTTCTTCTCCCCAGTATAAGTTAAATTTTTTTGATCCGGCGTTGTCAGGTTGAAATCTGACAATATCTTCTTTAATGAATGGCATAGTTATCTCCAAGTAATCTGTACGTGATTTCTATACTGATAAAGCCTCACATACAAAGTTTATCTAAACAGTAAAAACAGTTTTCTGTTTAGATTAATATGTTTACTCGGGGAATATTCTAACTATGGACATATTTAAAATATCATTAATAGAGATTTATGACAATTATTTTGTCATAAATATGATCACAATGGCGATTATCTGATACTTGTCGATAAATTCCTACAAGGTAAGAAAAAAACCACTATTAAAGTCAGGATTTTGGATTTCCTCTAATGATTAAAATCTCCATAATGTTGCGCACGGTCATCAGTGAAATTACTTTGTGGCAATAATATTTATAAAAGCAATTTTCAGATGATTTTAATTTTTATGAGGAGAGATGTTATGACAACAGAAATTATTAATAAAATGAAAAATCGCAGGAAAAGTAATTTGCTAAAAACAAGTTGTAAATTAAAAACTCAAATGAATGATATTAGAAAAGAAATTGTGAAGCTATCATTCCAAAGCATTCCAAATTTAACAAAACATAAAGAACTCATGGCTCAATTGGAGCAAGTAAAAATAAAATTAAAACAAATCAACAATCTGTTTGCAAACATCGATGTGTTTTATTAAACCATTTACCATCAAATTTTAAAAAGTCGACTGCCAGATATTAGGGGAGTCGCCGATATCGTCCGATGGTTTAGTTGGTTGTCCACAAAGTGATTAATTTATTATTTATGGGTCATTTAGGTATGCGCATAATATATATTATGTTAAATTATAGATGGATTTATGGTTAATGTGATATCTTAGGTATATTGGATAAACCATTATCATTAAACGATATATTGAAACTTAATGTAAATTATAGGCTTGTTTTGGATATGGCGAATTAATCCAGGTGTTTAAATCGGTTTCTTTTGGTGTCGATGTAGCGTTTATTGTGAGGATTTTGGCCGACGTGTATGGGAATGCGTTTATGTACGGTGATGCCTTGTGATTCTAAGGCCTCTATTTTGTCGGGATTGTTGGTCATGAGATTGACTCGTTTGACATTGAGATGGGCGAAGACCTCTTTGAGCATGTCGTAGTCGCGGTTGTCGGCGGCGTGGCCGAGTTTGATGTTGGCGTCGAAGGTATCGAGTCCCTGGTCTTGCAGTTGGTAGGCTTTGATTTTTTCTGTGAGGCCGATGCCCCGACCTTCCTGGCGTAAATAGATTAATAAGCCCTGACCGGCTTTTTGGATGGCCTGCATGGCGTGTGCCAGTTGTGGCCCGCAGTCACAGCGTAAACTGAATAAACCATCTCCTGTGAGGCACTCAGAATGAATTCTGGTGAGGATAACATCACTTTCAGACAAGCTGCCCATCACTAAGGCCAGGTGTTCTTGTCCATCGTGTTCAAAGACATGAACCTGGAATGTGCCAAATTCTGTGGGCAGTTCTGCGGTTGATATAAAGGATAAACTCATAGGCTTAAGTTGTTTATAATTATCTTTTCAGGGTTTTTTTCAATTCCAGCAAGCTGACAACAGCATGAGCCGCTTCATTGCCTTTGTTGTGCTTGCCCATGGATTCGTCGGCAGATGATCTGGCCAAAGCCTGATTTTCGCTTTCAACGGTCAAAATGCCATTGCCAATGGGGATATTATGTTTTAATGAGACTTCCATTAAACCCCGTGCGCTTTCCTGGCATACATAGTCAAAATGTGCCGTTTCACCGCGAATAACCGCACCCATGGCAATTAAACCATCAAATTGTTCGGTTTCAGCCCACATTTGCCAGGCTAAA
>QQUO01000184.1 GCA_008501575.1 Pseudomonadota bacterium | reverse complement strand
CAGGGTCACCGGTTCACTCTGAGCAGGGACCAGGATGTGATCACCATGAATTTCTTCAATCGGCATAAAACTCATTAAAAAACCACTGAAAAACCAAAAAAGAATTTGAATCGCTAACAGCAGACCCACCCATTTATGAATTTTTCGCGTTACTATCCGAAATCGCATAGGCTTTATATACTAAAAAATAAACATTACCCTAACAGTCCATTTAACCATGGTTTGCTCTTATAAACCCCCAATCCATGATATTCAATCGACGATTAATCCAACTCAATAAAAAAGGCCGGGACAGACCCGGCCTTATTCGGTTCAACTCAATCCTCATTAGATTTTACAAGCGGCAATCGCAGAAGACCAATTTTTTCCTGATTTGATGTTGTTTTTAAAACAACTCACAGTGCGATTGGCATTAAACGTGCCTTGGCATAATTCCAGGGCGTTTTTCCATTGCCATTGCGTACCGCCACCCCAATTGACACCGCCATGCATGATGGTATGAAAACATTTTCCCGGCTGATCAGTTTTATTAAGATTGCCACAAAGTTTTTCTAAGTTTGCAGGCGCCCATCGCTTATTGCCTTTATAGTCCCAGGCGATTTTTCCTTGGACACTTTCATGACATTGATTGTCTTTTGCATTTGGATAAACGCGGGGAATCGAGGTAATGATATTGGTCACCGGTTTTTCATTGATTGTTAATCGATACAACTTATCTTTGCCGGTAAATCGATACAAGGGCTCACCAGCCTTTTCAGCCAAAATAAGCGGTTCTTCACCGGTCAATGCACTGACCCGGATAAAATCAACATTCCAGTTGTCTCCACCCATACCGCCTGAAAAGTCAGTCAGTAATTCAATGTGGCTGATGTCTTCGCGCTTAACATTTTTTTTCAAATCTAATTCAACGGTTTGGGTGTAATTGCCAAACCATCTTCTTGATTTATTGACATTACGAAATTGTTGACTCGGGTGGTTAAAATAATGGACTTTAACATCAAAATTATCATTGCCACCGCGTAAATCATCATTACCGGTCCTTATGGTTAAAAGTAAATTGCTGAATTGACCGTCAGAACCGTAAACCGGTGTATCAATATCTGGCGGGGTTCTTACTTGATAATTTTTATCCACAAAATAAGTTAACCAACGTCGGTCTCGTCTATCTTTATAATAGTATGTCTGGGTGTGTGGATCTGCTTTAAGCGTTTGTTTTTCATTTGGATAATTTGGATCATAAACGTAAATTTCAAAATCCTCTTTATGGTCTTTCAAATCACCCTTATAACGACCCATTTTATAACCAATAGCCAACACTTGATGATCACCACCTTCATAGCCGTCAGCATGCCATAACCCCAGTGGTACCGGATTACCTCGATCAATTGATTCTCTTAACTCCTGAAGACGACCACCGCCAAAACCTTGTAATCCCCAATTAAAAAATTCAGTATTTCTTGCACCGAAAGGATTAAAGCCAACTTCAGCCCATTTATCTATATTATGCTCAATTGAATTAACTTGTCGATCATAAATATAATCATGCAATTTTGTGTTAACCGCGGGGCGGTGGCTTTGTTGCGGTATCGTTTTACGGGTCTTGTAATAATCCAATGCCGCATAAACCATACCGCCGCATAATCCTGATGTTCGAAAATCCAGTTCCTTGATGAAATCATTATTAAAACTATTCACAAAATTAAACCCATCTGTTTTTGGATTAAAGTTTGTATGCCGTTCTTGTGACCAGGCACATTGTGTAAAAATCAATAATGCCACAATAAAAATATAATTCATAAATTTCTCCTTGCTAAGTATTTGTCGTATTAACAGTTACGATAAACAGAAAAAATTTATGACACACAAATCAAAAATAAGGTGAAAGGGAGTGCCTGGGTTTCGATTTCCTTTTGCTCCTCGATAACAATGAACGAAGTTACGGAAGTATCCCTTAATTCAGTAAATTATCTGGCGCCCAAACACCGTACAATAACATCACTGCCAAAAATAGAGACAGCATACCATAAACTTTCAGGTGCTTCTTAACAACGGGGATCACCCGCTGTGCGAACTTTTGGTGCCACCGCCAGGGAAGTACAATAAGTAAAAGGCTGGTGACAACAATAAGCCATCCGAACGCGTAAAACAAACCTGAGTACTTCATCATTTCGGCAAATCGAATCAGGGACAGACCCACCACCAGACGAATCATTTGTTCAATGAAATGGGCTTGTTTGGTGGCGGCAAATAAATCAAAAAAATTCCGTACTAAGGCTGGCCGTAAAAAACACAAAAATGCCATTAACAATAAAAACAAGGCAAAAATATTAACCACAAATCCTGTGATGTAGATCATTAACAATGACTCGGCACGGTTAAAGGCATTTTTAAATACTGATTACTGTGGCAAAAACAACACTTCGCCAATCATCACTGAGTTGTTACTTTTGTTGTTGATGGATTTTATGGTGTCGATGTTGGTGCCGTTGCGACTGGCAATGGCACTGAGGGTATCGCCGGATTGCACCACATGTTTTTTGGCTTTCGCCTGGGCGGCTATCCAAGTGCGTGGTGGCGGGCTTTGGTAAAAATAATTGCGGATACCGACAGTGATTTGGGTGGTCAGCTTATCGATATGGGCCGTGCTTTTGAGGTTTTTCTCATCGTCCGGATTGCTGATATAGCCGGTTTCAATTAGCATGGAAGGCACATCCGGGGATTTCAGCACAATAAAAGCCGCTTGACCAAAGCCACGTCCATGAAGTTTTACTTTGTTTTTTAAAGCGGCATAAACCGCTTGACCCGCTTTATGGCTCTCCTCCATGGCGGCATTTTGTGATAAATCGTAGAGCACCTGTGACAGCATATCTCGTTTATCTTCAATAATAACGCCACCAATTGAGTCAGCCTGGTTTTCAGAATCGGCCAACCATTTAGCGGCTTCAGAACTGGCGCCACGTTGTGATAAAACATAGACGCTGGCACCGTTCACAGAGGCGCTGTGAAAGGCATCGGCGTGAATTGAAACAAATAAATCGGCACGTTTATCACGGGCTTTTTTAAAGCGATCCCGTAATTTAATGTAATAATCTCCATCCCGAATTATCATCGCTTGCATGCCTTTTTGAGCATTAATTTTTTGGGCCAACGTTTTGGCAATGTTGAGGGTGATTTCCTTTTCATAGGTACCGGATGCACCAATGGCGCCCGGGTCTTCTCCACCATGACCGGCATCAATGGCCACCAGGACATCGCGGTTTTCAGGCATCACTTGTTCGACAGTTTTTTGTTCCTGGCTTTGTTCGTGATTAAGATCAACCACTAAACGATGGCCATATTTACCGGTGGGTTTAAGCAGGAAACTTTTGGGTTTAAAATCCTTTTCCAAATCCAACACCAAGCGCACCCGTTCTTTATTCTCACTAAAGCGAATGCCTTTAATGTCACGATTTTTGGGCAGTTCTAATTGAGTTTTTAAACGGGCTGAGGCCACATCGATAACCACCCTTGGCGGATTATTCAACTCAAATAACTTATAGTCGGTTTGGGCACTGATGTCGAAAACGGCACGGGTGTGGTCAGGCCCGCTCCATACGCGAACGCTTTCTATATCTGCTGTTTTGGCGGTGACAACAGTGGTCATCAACAAAGCACATAAATAAGTAAATCGCATTAATCCGGACACTATCCTCATGACATCAATCTATATTTGACTAAAGTTTAATAATAAAACCACACAATACCAAGTGGTTTTTGACCAAAATCAACTACATAGAAGGCATAACTTATGTGATTGTTAAAGTTCTTTTTTGGTTTGTCCAGTCGAATTTGAGGTGCCAATCCGGTGTTGGTAATACCCCATGACCCTTGGTAGGCCATTCTATTAAGACAATGTGTTCACCGTTTAAAATCCATTCGATGTCCAAAAAATAAAGTTCCTCGGGATCGCTCAAGCGATATAAATCCATGTGTATAAAGGATTTTTTGTTGATTTGATAATGGTTATACAAAGCATATGTGGGACTTTTCACCGGCTCAGTAACACCGGCAGCTTGTAATAACATCTGACAAAAAGTGGTTTTACCGGCCCCTAAATCACCACTTAAAAACACCACATCACCGACAGATAATTCCTTTAAAAATTGACCACTCAGTTGTGCCAAATCTGCCAATTCATCAATATTATATGTGTGTCCTTTGGTCATTAATTATTAAAAACCCATGAAAAAGTCGTTATTATCACCAATTCAACCAACCGGAACAAGCCTGCTTATTTATGATTGCACCGTCAGCACCAACCGTCGCTGATGCGCTCGATCACGGTGTTCACAGAGATAAATGCCTTGCCAGGTGCCTAAATTTAAACGCCCTTTGGTGACAGGGATAGTCAGCTGGCAACCCATCAACGAAGATTTAATATGAGCCGGCATATCGTCATCACCTTCATAATCATGTCGATAAGGAAAATCGCGTGGCACCAAATGTTCCTCAAAGGCTTTCAAGTCTTCTCGCACGGTGGGATCGGCATTTTCGTTAATGGTTAAACCAGCGGAAGAATGTTGTAAAAACACATGCAATAAACCCACGTCAGTATCAGCCAAAATCGACTGTAGCGCTGAATTAATTTCATCGGTGATTAAATAATAGCCTCGCCCGGGCGTTTCAATGGTGAGAGTTGTTAGTTTCATGGTGTTAACGTATCAGCTTGTCGTAAATTTCTCAATAAAATTAAATCTTACTGTTGGTATAATGATAATGATTTTATTTTATAAATTGGATCGCACATGTCAAAGCACACAATATTGATAAGCCCACATCTCATTAAAAAGGCAGAAGTGGCGGGTCAAGCCATGAACAGGAACACGGTACAGCAAATTGAGCATTGGGTTAAAGTCGGTGCTGGCATAGAAGACAATCCTGAATTACCCTATGATTTCATTAATCAAATCGTTATTTCAAAAGCCCAGAAAAAGCAAAAACAAATTGAGAATTACCAGTTTGATTAAGCAAACTGATTGATTCAAAATAGAGTTAAATATCTCTTTGTGACCTCTGTATCTCTGTGGTTATCATTTATTAATTCACCACAAAGGCACAGAGGTCACAGAGTGCGAATAATGATTCTAACATCTAATTATTACATTCTTATTTCACAACATCTCATTGATTGGATGCTTTAATCGTAGCCGCAGGGCTTGACCCTGCCATGCCCTGCATCAGTCATAAATAGCAAAAAAACTGAACATCAATTCATTTTAATAGCACCTGCAAAGGGCACAGTTACAAGATGAAATCCTATTTTATGGTTTGCGGTAAATGCTGAAGCAAATCAGATGCGGTCAAACAACGACCCAATTTGAGCTTATCGGCTGTCAGGGCGTGCCAAACAACCGCCATTTGCGCGGATTGTAACGCTGAAAAACCTTGTGCCATTAAACCACCCGCCACACCGGCCAAAACATCACCGGTTCCGGCGGTGGCTAAATCAGCCGAGCCGTAGGGACATATAAAGTTGTTTTCACCATCACTGATAATGGTGCCGGAACCTTTTAATACCACCACACATTGATAACGTTTGGCCAAGGTTTCACCAGCCTTGATTCGATCGGCTTGGATATCTTTAACGTCACAATGAAGCAAGCGAGCGGCTTCTTTCGGGTGTGGTGTCATCACGGCGATTGAATCAGAAGACTGGTCACTTTCTGCCAGTAAATTTAAACCATCGGCATCCACAAGAGCTGGAATATTGGCCATCATCAATTGTTGCCACAAGGCCTTTGACCATTGTGAGGTACCTAAACCCATACCCAAAACCAAAACATCAGCTGGCGGAATATTCATGTTGTTTTCACTGCCGACAAAACCCAGGGCCATTAATTCAGGTCGGTACAAGGGCACGGTTGGCGCTTGATCTTCGGTGGTAATCACTTGTACCAAGCCGGCACCTGATACCAAGGCCGCTGTGCCGCTCAATAAAACCGCACCCAACATACCGTGTTGACCACCGGCAACCAACACCCGACCATAGCTTCCTTTATGGCTGTTGTGTCGTCGGGGCTGTTTTAAACTGCTGAGAATGGTTTTATCCAATAAATAAGCGATTGGCTTTATTTCAGCATAAACACGCTCCGGCACGTCCAGGCGTTCCACAATTAATTCACCACAATAGTCGCGCCCATCGCCGGTCATGTGCCCCGGCATAAGATTAAGCACTGCCACCGTCACATCGGCTTGCACCGTCGGCGAATAAGCCAAGCCGGTGTCACCGGCTAAGCCACTGGGAATGTCCACGGACACCGTCAGCCCTTGATAGGAATTCATAAAAGTAATGGCATCGGCATATTCAGTGCGTGGCGCGCGGCTCAAACCAGTACCAAAAACAGCATCAATAATCACTTCATAATCGGCAATAATGTCAGCAGCCGAAAAAACCACTTCGCCGTGATAATCTGCAGCGGCTTTAGCGGCGTCACCGCTCAAGGTATGGGGTTTTTGCAAGGCCCAAACCTGCACTTTTTTCTGGTCTCGGCGTGCCAATTCAGCCAACACCCAACCATCGCCACCGTTATTTCCCGGTCCGGTGACCACTAAAACCGATTCAAAATCATCGATATGACGGTAAACAGCCAAAGCTGCGCGTTGCATTAGCTGATAAGAATCAATCTGCAGGTATTCAGCGGCAGCTTCATCAATTGGCTTGGTTTGTTGACTGCGGTACAATGCCTGCATAATCATTCAATCATTAAATAATTAAGATTTTACCAGTGAACACGCCTCAACAACAAATTGACTATACAAAGTTAAAAACTGACATTAGTCAGTGGGCGACAGAGTTAGGCTTTGCCCAAGTGGGGATTAGTGACCTTGATTTAAGTGAGGCCGGTGAGCATTTAAATCGTTGGCTGGAAAAAGAGTATTATGCCGATATGGATTATATGCATAAGCACGGCGCAAAACGATACCATCCGGAAATGTTGGTTCCGGGTACCTTGAGTATCATTTCAGCCCGTCTCAATTACATGGACACCGACGTTAAACCGTACCAAACGGCCTTAGCAGAAACCCAAAAAGCGGCTGTCTCGCGTTATGCGCTGGGCCGAGATTACCATAAATTAATGCGCAATAAGCTGAAAAAACTGGCGCAGAAAATTGAACATGCAGTGGGTGAATTGGGTTTTCGGGTGTTTTCCGATTCGGCGCCGGTAATGGAAAAAGCCATTGCCGAAAAAGCCGGACTGGGTTGGATTGGCAAACACAGCAATGTCATTAATCCCAAAGCCGGTTCTTATTTCTTCCTGGGGGAAATATACACGGATTTACCGTTACCGGCGGATGAGCCGCAAAGTTTTCATTGCGGCAGTTGCACCGCCTGTATCCCCGCCTGCCCCACCGGTGCCATTGTCGCGCCTTTTCAAATTGATGCCCGGCGATGTATTTCCTATCTCACCATTGAAAACCATGGTGTCATTCCCGAACACCTGCGCAGCGCCATCGGCAACCGCATTTACGGCTGTGATGACTGCCAGATGGTCTGCCCCTGGAATAAATTCACCGAAAAAACACAGGAAGCGGATTTCTCACCGCGACAAAATTTGGATGACATTGAACTACTGGAATTATTTGATTGGACCGAAAAGGAATTTTTAGCCAAAACAGAAGGCTCACCCATCAGACGCATCGGTTATCAATCCTGGCAACGCAACTTAGCGGTGGCCTTAGGCAATGCCAGAACTGAACCGGCCATTGTTGAAGCCCTGACCAATAAACTGGATGGTGTTTCAGACATGGTCAAAGAACACATCGAATGGGCGCTTCAACAGCACACGCAAAATTAATAAGGCATTAAGATTTTCGGAAATAATTTCCATGACATTTATCCGAAGCTGAAATCAAGAGTCTGAAGAATAATGGAAGGGTCATATTTTATGTTAATCCTCTGTGTGCTCTGTGCCTCTGTGGTCATCATTAATATATTCACCACAGAGGCACAGAGGACACAGAGATTGACTCAACGTGACTTATAGCCACAATGAGTCAAGCATTCAGTTAATTTTAAAAGCGATAAATCAATTATCCAAAACCTTCAAAGCTAAACGAAGTGATAGGCTAAGCTTGTCAATTGTTCAGCCGGCATATATTTTTAGCACATCAAACTGAAGCAGCCTGAGCCCCGTCGAAGGCGATGTTAAAAAATAAAACCAACATTATTTCAATAAGAGCGCGAGGAATTAAGAGCAATCAGCCACACCCCAAAATACTTCACGTAACATTATTGAATTAATTCCTGCAGGCCTTTGTAATCAATCGGCCCCATATGTTTTTTATGGCGCATTCCACTTGGGTCATAAACAATGGTGGTGGGTAAGCCCAGACCACCTTCGGCGGCAAACCCCGGCGGATCATAAATATCCATGGTCAATAGTGGATAGTTAACGGCGAAATCAGCGGCAAAATTTTGTAGCTTTTCGACACTGGCATCTTCGTACGCAATGCCTAAAATCTGCACATTGTCATGGTCATTTTGGAAGCGCACCAACTCAGGTATTTCATCCCGACAAGGGGTACACCAGGTCGCCCAATAGTTTAATATTAGCCATTGTCCGCGATAATCTTCGGCTTGTACTGGCTCACCGGCCAGATTGGTTAAACTAAAATTTAAAGGAGCAACTTGACCATCAGCGGCATCGTCATCCGGTAATATATTGTCAGTCTGCGTTGCTTGTTGGTTGTTAGTATTGTCTTGTGACTGGCAGGCATTTAAAAGAAAAAATATTAATATCAGGGGTAAGTAATTCATTGTTCTGTTTGCTCCAAAATAGAATCCATCGATTTTTTCAGCAGATTATCCTTGGGTTGCCAGAATTCATCAAGTATTGATTGAAATTCAGAAAAATAAGCATCCGCTTCCAAGGGTATTTTAAAGGTGCCTTTCTGATAAAATTCACGCCCGGACAAGCGGGTCAAATCCTGCTGCAATAGATATTCTCCCTCATTATCTAAACTTATAATGTGTTGTTCCACCAGCCAGGATAATTGTGCCGAAATTTCGTTATCAGGAACAAATGATAATTTGTCCGCCAATTGCTGGTAGCTTAAGGTGGCACCCTTTATGTGGGCTTCACGGAGCATTTTTAATAATGCCAGCAACAACACATAGCGCTGTTCAATGCGATAACTCCGGGTTCGTACCCGCCATTTGGAACTGGATAAAGTGGCTGTCATGGTGCCTCCCAGCAGTACAATATTCCAAGACAAATACAACCAGATTAAAAACAGCGGAATGGTGGCCAAAGCACCGTACACCCTTTGGTAATTTGGAACTTTAGCCATATAAAAGGTGAAACCAATCTTGGCTAATTCAAACAGAATCGCGGCAAAGACAGCTCCGGTCAAGGCATAGCGCCATTTTACCTTGGTATTGGGTACCACCAGATAAACCAAAAAGAAACCCACGGTTGAAGCCAATACCGGCAACATTTTTAACAAAAATGATTTTATACCGGCAAATGCAGAATACTGCAAAACCAGAGAAGACATCGCGATGCCACCACCCACCAGTAAGGGCCCCATGGTTAACACCGCCCAATACATCAGTAGCTTTTTCATAAAGCGGCCGGAGGGTTTGGTGGCAAAAATTCGATTGAGTGATTTTTCCATGGTGTGCATCATTAATAAAGAAGTCAGAAAAACCGCCAAAAACATGGTGGCTGTTAAACTCCTGACTTTATCAACAAAACCCAGAATGTAGGTTTGCACCACTTCGCCACTGGTGGGCACGAAGTTTTGAAAAATAAAATTCTGCAGCATGGCTGAAGCATCTTCAAACAATGGCATGGCCGAAAACACCGTCACCATAACCGCCATCAAAGGCACCAAAGCCAATAATGAAGTATAAGCCAGTGAACTGGCCGCCAAGGAGGTTTCGTCTTTTATATAGCGCTTAAATAATTCTTGAAGAAAGTACTTCGAATTGTCAAGTATGCGTTGATAGTCAGCCATTTTGATAAATATTTTTAGTGATTATCTTATCATAATTTGCGACAAAGACTTCACCGTCTTGTTTGATGGCGCTGGCCATCATTTTATGGTATATTAAATAAGTGTAGGTGTGACTGTTTCACCAGTATTTTCGGGGCAAAACAGGGGACGACAATGAACCATATGCAAGCAAAACCCATCTTTACAGTCTTGACATTGCTTTTTATCATGTCTGGATGTGGACCAAGTCAGCCCAAGCTGACACATTTTGCAGCCATCAATGAACGTTTTCAGACAGTCTTTGAGAGCGAGGATAAAAACCAGCTGAAAACCATCAGCCAACTTTTCCACGACCGTCATGAAGCCAATAATGCCGCCGCTAAATTTCAGTATTTATTGGACATCACCACCAAAGAGGGCAGTGAACGGTGGCGCTGTAGTCCCAATGGTTATTGCCAAAGAAGAACCACCGGCACTGAAATGCAAGTCAAAATTTACCGTCTGGAAAGATACCGAGAATTGTATGACCTGATTAACTTAACCATCGGCCATTAGGCGTTGTAACGCCACACCCGGGTTTGGTTCCCGCATTAACGACTCACCCACCAAAAAACAATGGATACCAGCTGTCTGTAAGCGCGCGATGTCTGCATGATTTCTGATGCCACTTTCACTCACCACCAGGCGATCTGCGTCGATGTGTTGTAATAACTGCTCACTGGTGGCAATATCAGTTTCAAATGTTTTTAAATTACGGTTATTAATACCAATCAACTGTGCCGGGGTTTTCAGTGCCCTTTTGAGTTCTTCTTCATCATGAACTTCTAACAACACATCCATTTCTAAATCCTGAGCCAATAAAGTCATGTGCATTAAATCAGCATCGCTTAAACAGGCCGCAATTAATAAGATACAATCGGCTCCTAAGGCTTTTGACTGATAAATCTGCCAGGGATCAATGATAAAATCTTTGCGCAAAACAGGCAGGTCAGTGGCCTTTTTAACCAGTATTAAATAATCATCATGTCCTTGAAAAAATGTTTCATCGGTCAACACTGACAGACAAGCGGCTCCACCTTGTTGATAACTTTGCGCAATTTCCTCAGGATTAAAGTCTTCCCGTATCACCCCTTTAGAGGGTGAGGCTTTTTTTATTTCGGCAATAACAGCCGGTTTTTGCTGCTGCACTTTCTGTTGTAGTGCCCGGATAAAATAGCGCCTTGTCGTCACCGAATCATCTGCTTTAAAGTTTCGGATTCGATCCTCCAGGTCTTTAATACTCAAAGTCGCTTTTAAGGCCGTCACTTCCATGGATTTACGGTGCATGATTTCAGTAAGCATATCAGCCATTGCCACGCTCCATTTGTTGGCTTAATTCAGCCAATTGTTGCCATACAGTCCAGGCTTTTCCGGAGGCTAAAATAGCCTGGGCTTGTTGAACCCCTTCAGCCACTGTGGCGGCTTGCCCTGCCACATAAATAGCGGCACCTGAATTTAATGCCAAAATATCGGCCGCCGGGCCGGGTTTGCCTTGTAATGCCCGACTAATCAGATCTAAACTTTCCGCGGCACTTTTCACCACCAAGGCATCCAGACTTTGTTGCGGCACCCCAAAGTCTTCCGGTTGTACCGAATACTCACTCACCACGCCATTTCTTAATTCACAAATATAAGTCGGTGCCGCTAAGGAAATTTCATCCATGCCATCATGGGAATGCACGAACATCACATGCTCAGAGCCAACGTTATGCATCACTTCAGCAGCCAGCCGCATCCAATCCTTGGAAAAGATACCAATCACCTGGCGCTTGGTACCGGCCGGATTGGTCAAAGGTCCCAGTAAATTAAATAAAGTTCGCACCCCCAATTCTTTACGCGGTAACACCGCATGTTTAGTGGCACCATGGTGTGCCGGGGCAAACAAAAAACCGATATTTAAGGTTTCAATACATTGCGCCACTTGTTCAGGACTGAGATTCAGGTTCATGCCACCGGCCTCCAAAACATCGGCTGAACCGGTGGTCGATGACACCGAGCGATTACCGTGTTTAGCCACCGGACAGCCGGCAGCTGCAGCCACAAATGCAGTGCCGGTAGAAACGTTAAACACACCAATACCATCACCACCGGTGCCACAGGTATCAATGATATCGGTACAATCACAATTCACCCGGGTCGCCCGTTGCCGCATAACGTTCACAGCCTCGGTAATCTGTGGTGCGGTTTCTCCCCGGATTTTCATCGCCATCAACCAACCACCAATCTGCGCCGGCGTCGCTTCACCATCCATAATCTGATTCATCACGGCTGTTACCATGCCACCGGGCATGGTTTGACCATCACCCAAAAGATCCAAAGCATCTTGTATTGCGGTTTTTGACATAAATTTATTTCTGCTTTATAAAGTTTTCAAGCATTTGATGACCATGCTCGGTTAAAATACTTTCAGGATGAAACTGCACCCCACTGATGGCGTATTCTCGATGGCGAAAACCCATGATTTCATCGATTTCCCCATCTAATCCTTCAGTCCAGGCAGTCACTTCCAGGCAATCAGGCAAACTGTCTTGTGCCACCACCAACGAATGATAACGGGTGGCATTAAAAGGATTGTTTAAGCCATTAAAGACATCCTTGTTGTGGTGATAAATTTTGGATACTTTGCCATGCATAATGGTTTTCGCCCGCACCACTTCACCACCAAAAACCTGACCGATACTTTGATGCCCCAAACAAACACCCAACACAGGAATGATGCCTTGACAGGCGCGAATCAACTCCATGGAAATTCCGGCCTTGTCCGGGTCACAAGGCCCCGGCGAAATCACCACATGCTCAGGCTGTAAGGCCAGAGCTTTGGCCACAGTAATTTCATCATTGCGATAAACCACCACCTCACAACCCAGCTCACCAAAATACTGCACCAGATTATAGGTAAAAGAATCGTAGTTATCGAGCATCAATAACATGTGATCTGTCCATCCATAATGTTTCCAAGCAAATCAGGCATTGTACAGAAAAACAAGGTAGGTAAAAACATATAATCATCATGTGTATTAAAACCCATCCGCCGCACGGGCCACGGCTTTAATCACGGCACGGGCTTTATTCATAATTTCCTGCCATTCGTTCTCGGCAATACTATCAGCAACGATACCGGCGCCGGCTTGGATATGCAGTTGTTGGTCTTTAATCACGGCGGTACGGATGGCAATGGCCATATCCATGTCATTATGCCAGCCCCAATAACCAACGGCACCGGCATAGACATTGCGTTTTACCTTTTCTAATTCTGCGATAATTTCCATGGCGCGGACTTTGGCGGCACCGGATAAGGTGCCGGCGGGGAACACGGCTTTAATGATATCAGCATTGCTTAGGCCGTTTTTAAGTTGCGCCCTCACCTCTGAAACAATGTGCATCACGTGTGAATAATGCTCAATCACCATTTTGTCTTTGATTTCAACGCTACCGATTTCAGCAATCCGACCTAAATCATTGCGACCCAAATCAATCAGCATCAGGTGTTCGGCCAATTCTTTCGGATCATTCAACAATTCAGCTTCTAAGGCTTTGTCTTCTGCTTCATCTTTACCACGCGGTCGGGTGCCGGCAATCGGCCTTAAAGTCACTTCGTTGTCGATTCTGCGCACCAGCACTTCGGGGGATGAACCCACCACTTGATAATCACCAAAATCCATATAGTACATATAGGGACTTGGATTGGATGCCCGCAATGCACGATAGACATCTAAAGGTCTGGCTTTAAATTCAGTGGAGATGCGTTGTGATAACACCACCTGCATTATGTCACCGGCCTGGATGTATTGTTTACATTGGTTTACTGCCTGACTGAATTCATCTGCACTGAAACCGGTGCTAAAATCGGTGGTATTAATGCTGTCGGGATTAATCATCTCGGCGTAGCCGGTACTGCCCGAACGGAGGCGATGAACCAATTCTTCTAAGCGCTTTAAACCCTTGGCATAGGCGTGCTGCTCACTGGGGTCCACATGGACAATGAGCCACACTTTGCCGGCCAAATTATCAAACACCGCCACAGTTTCAGCCAGCATCATATGGACATCCGGGATATTGAGGGTGTCCGGGGGTGCTAAACCGGCCAATCTGGGTTCGATATGCTCAATGGTTTCATAGCCCATATAACCCACCAAACCACCCGAAAAACCTGGCAATTCATCGATTTCGGGAACTTTATAGCGACTTCTAATTGCTTCAATGGTGGTCAGTAAATCTTCGGTTTGGTAACTGTCCACCAACTCATTGTAATTAAATTCCCGCACCTCACGCCCGCTAATGTGAAAACGCATATCTGCGGACAATCCTATGATTGAGTAGCGCCCCCAGCGGGCACCACCTTCCACCGATTCCAATAAAAATGTATGCGGGCCGTTGGCCAGTTTCAGCCAGGCACTTAAGGGCGTGTCCAAATCCGCTGATACACAGCGATAAAGAGGAATGCGGTTATAACCGGCTTTTGCATAATCGGAAAATTGCTGGGCTGATATCATGGCACGCTGTTCATTTAAAAGGTTTAGTTTACCGTGATTCAAGCATAGGTCAAACGGTCTTTAATAAATCATTATTCCTCTTTTAATTCATAGTCGTATTCACCACCTTGTTTTAAGGCTTTTTGATATGCCGGTCGAGCTTGGAAGCGTTTCACCCATGCGGCAATTTCGGGGTAGTTGCTCACCAGTTTTTGTTGCTGAGATAAGGCGGCAGACAGTGGGAATGACATTTGAATGTCCGCGGCACTGATGTCATCACCCAAAAACCAATTTTTATCAGACAAGTGCTGCTCAATAAAGTCAAAGTGGGTCTTGATATTGGGCTGAACGTAACTATCCAGTACTTTATCAGCAATGCCTTTGGCAATGGGTCTGATAAAAAATGGCATCGGTGCAGTTTTGACTTTATCAAACACCAGTTGCATCAACAGTGGCGGCATGACACTGCCTTCGGCATAATGCAGCCAAAACTGACAATCGGTATAGGCACCACTGTTGCGCCGTGGCAACCAATCCTGACCGTACTTGCGACACAAATAATCAATGATACATCCCGATTCGGCCAGCATTCTGCCCTTATCTTCTAACACCGGCGATTTGCCCAAAGGGTGTACTTGTTTTAATTCAGGTGGTGCCAACTGGGTCTTTGCATCACGTGCATAGCGTTTTATTTTATAGTCCAGTTGCAGTTCTTCCAATAACCACAAAATACGCTGGGAACGGGAGTTTTCAAGGTGGTGTAAAGTAATCATGCCGGTGTCCAAAAAATCATCCATTTTAGCACAGGGGTTGATTAATAATTTATGACAGTAATCCGGGTTAATTAGCCAATGACATTTAAGCAATCTTATTCTTGTTCTCAAAAAAAACAGCCATTTATATCACTAAGAACGGCAAGACCGAGGCAGTGATTATGGCAGATGCACAGAATTCACAAACAACAAACAACAGAGCTGTTGTTAAGAGACATGTTTTTAAATTAAACTTTCGCCAAAGTGGCGGCTTGTCTTTGCCAGCGGTGAATCAGCGCCCGGCATTGTTTGGGGTGGCTTTTTTGCATGGATTGCGCCAGGTTTTTAGCTTGTAAAAACAGATCTTTATCCGTTTCCAGGTTCACCAATCGAAATTGCATGGCGCCTTTTTGGCGGGTTCCCAGAATTTCTCCCGGTCCCCGTAGTTTTAAATCGATTTTGGCAATTTCAAAGCCGTCATTGGTATCGCGCATGGTCGATAAGCGAATTTGGGCGTTTTGACTTAAGGGTGACTGATACATCAACACACAATGGGATTGGCGACTGCCGCGGCCCACCCGACCGCGCAATTGATGCAATTGCGACAAGCCCAAACGTTCGGCATTTTCAATCACCATCAAGGTGGCATTGGGTACATCCACGCCCACTTCAATAACCGTGGTGGCCACCAATAATTGAATTCCCCCATCTTTAAAGGCCGCCATAACGGCGGCCTTTTCGTCATTTTTTAAGCGACCGTGTACCAGACCAATGTTTAAATGAGGAAACCAAGCTTTCAGTTCTTCATAGGTGTCTGCCGCGGCTTTGGCCCGTAAGTGCTCGGACTCTTCTACCAGGGTACAGACCCAATAAGCCTGCTCACCCCGTTGGCAAGCCGCTTTAATCCGTTCTGCCAATTGTGGCATTTTCTGATTATCCAACAGAACCGTATTAATTACTTGTCGATTGGGCGGCAATTCATCAATCACTGACACATCTAAATTGGCATAAACCACTTGCGCCAGGGTCCGGGGGATGGGCGTGGCCGTCATAATTAAGGTATGAGGCATCAGGTTATTATCAGCCCCTTTGTTCTTGAGTGATAACCGCTGATGCACCCCAAAACGGTGCTGTTCATCAATGATCACCAAAGCCAAATCACGGTACAAAACCTCATCCTGAAACAAGGCATGGGTGCCAATTATAATGCGGGCATCACCGGCTATTTTAGCCAGTTGTTCACGGCGATCCTGCGCATTTAAACGCCCGGATAAAAAAGCGATATCAATGTCGGGAAAATATTCAGTTAAGGTCAGCCGATGCTGCTCGGCTAAAATGGAGGTCGGCGCCATCAATACGGCCTGTTGACCATTCGCTAAGGCATGGTCAATGGCACCGGCGGCCACCACGGTCTTACCACTGCCGACATCGCCTTGAATTAACCGTTGCATTGGTATTTGGCGAGATAAATCAGTGGCGATTTCTTGTAGCACCCGTTGCTGTGCACCGGTTAAAACAAACGGTAAACGATCTAAAAACTGTTTTTTTTGAGCAGCGCTATAGAACAGCTGCGGCGCCTGCTGCTGTTGATGCCGTTCTCTGATGGCTTGGAGCGCCAAAAAATGGCTGACCATTTCTTCAATTTTTAAGCGTTCCTGGCTGGGATGACGGCCACTCATCAGGCGCGTCATGTCGACATCCGGTGGTGGCTGATGGACGTCCTTAAGTGCTGTTTGCAAATCAGGCAGTCGGGCTTGACTCAGCCATTCTTTCGGTAATAATTCGGCCATATCAAGCTGACCCGATTGCAATAAATTCAAGGCTTGTTGCACGGCGTTTTGCAGCCGCTTTTGCGGCAAGCCTTCTGATTTGGGATAAATCGCCGTCAGCCGATCACTCAATGGCGGTATGTCTTTGTCCAGCCAAAATTCAGGGTGTATCATTTCCGGCCCATGCATACCCTGATTGACTTCACCATAAGCGCGAATTCGTTTGCCAGACCGCATTTTTATTTTTTGAGAATAATAAAAATTAAAAAACTTAAGCTGCATGGAGCTGCTGTCATCAGCGATTTCGCACACCAATATCGGGCGCTTACCCTGAATAACAAAGCTTTTGGAGATTACCCCTTCGACCAGGGCCGGTTGCAAGCTGCGGACTTGGTCGATTGGCGTGATACAGGTTTTGTTTTCATACCGTAAAGGCAAATGAAACAGCAAATCCAACACCGACTCAATGTTGAGTTGTTTTAGTTTGTCAATTGCCGCCGGGCCAATGCCGTTAAGGTCTGATAATTGCAGCATCAACCTTCTCAGGGGATGGCAATGATGGCGTCTATCTCGATCAATGAATCTTTGGGTAAACGGGCCACTTGAATGGCAGCACGGGCCGGATAAGGTTCACTTAAATACTTGCTCATAACCTCGTTAAGTGCCACAAAATCATTTAAATCTTGTAAATAAACATTGAGTTTTAGGGCGTGGTCAAGTGAGGTATTGGCTGCTTTTGCCACCGCTTGCAGATTTTTAAACACCTGGTGTGCCTGTTGCACAAAATCTGGTCCCAGCATTTCACCACTTGCGGGATCGATGGGGATTTGGCCCGAGGTGTAGAGAACATTGCCATGGACAACCGCTTGTGAATAGGTACCAATGGCCGCCGGTGCTTTTTCTGTGCTAATGATTTTTTTCATGATAAACCCGTTTAACGTTAAGAACTTCAGTGTGGCGTTGCAATCGATTCATTAATTGGGTGGCATGGCCTTTACTCTCAACTTCCACCACGAAATTCAATTGTGAAAAACCACCTTCTTTGTCCACTTGATCGATGGTGACAATATTAACATCTTCCGCTGCAATCAAGGAAGCCAAGTTAGCCAAAACCCCGGTTCGGTTAATCACATCCACCATCAGCTTGGTTTTAAACATGCCCGAAGGATCCACATTCCATTGACATTTGACCGAGCGTTCGGGACTGTCCTTAAGGGTTTCGAGTAAATTGACGCATTGACTGCGATGAATAACCACACCCTTTGCCGGGCTTAAATAGCCGGTAATCTCATCACCGGGTAATGGAAAACAACAATGTGGATAATTAACAATCGAGCCTTCAGTGCCATCAATTATCAGGGCTTCCTTGGGTTGGTAATCTTTATCCAGTTTACGCTTTTTCATCAATGGCAGTAATTTTCTGGCCACAATGGAAGGTAATAATTGACCGTAAGCAAATGACTTCAATAAATCATCCATACTTTCAAGCTGATAATGATTAAGAACCTTTTTAATGGTTCTGGCATCCAAAGCTTCAAATGAATGACCAAAAGTATCTAAAGCCCGATCCAACATTCGATGGCCTAAAAGCAAGGCATCCTCATCCTTAATATCCTTGAGTTCTTTGCGGATGGCGGTGCGTGCTTTACTGGAAACCACCACACTGAGCCAATCTGCAGTAACTGTTAATCCTTTGGTGGTTTTAATGCTGACCGTATCACCTGTTTCCAGCACCTTGGACAAGGTTGCCGGCTCACCGTTGACCACCGCACTAACTGCATGTGAGCCAACTGAAGTGTGGATGGCATAGGCGAAATCCATGGCTGTGGATTTAATGGGTAACTGCACAATATCACCTTTGGGGGTAAACACATAGATCTCATCCAACCCCAAATCTGATTTAAAATTTTCATAAAATTCCAGTGAGCTGCCCGAATCTGCTTGTAACCGCAATAATGAGCCCAGCCAATTTCGCACTTTATTCAGTGATGCGGTGGATTGCGCCGCTTTTTGTTTATACAACCAGTGTGCGGCCACCCCGGCTTCGCTCATCTGATCCATGTTTTCTGTGCGGATTTGGATTTCCAGTTTTAATCCATAGGGTCCGGTCACAATGCTGTGTAAGGACTGATAACCATTTTGTTTAGGTACCGCGATGTAATCCTTAAAACCATTTTCACTGGGTGGGTATAAATTATGTATCACACCCAATGCCAGATAACATTGGTGCAATTCTTGCACAATAATACGCACACCAAATAAATCATGCACCTCATCCAAGGTCAGTTGTTTTGATTTGATTTTTTTATAAATACTGTATGGTGATTTTTGCCGACCACTGACTTCCGCCACCATGGAAGCATCCAGCAGGGCTTTTTCGATGTTTTTACAGATTTTTTCGATGGCTTTCTTGCGGTTACCGGCGATTTCTTTGGCGCCGGTAATAATTTGTTGATACCGTTTGGGATGTAGGGCCTTAAAGGCGTGGTCTTCCAATTCCTTTTGCATATGTTTTAACCCAATGCGTTCAGCAATCGGCGCATAGACATCAATGGTTTCCTGCGATATGCGTTTTTGTCCGGAGTGGCTCATGGCGGCAATGGTGCGCATATTATGCAAGCGATCCGCCAGTTTAATGACAATCACCCGCACATCATCTGACATGGCGAACAACATTTTGACAAAGGTTTCCGCCTGGGCTTCTTTAAAGTTTCGAAACTTTAGCTTATCTAATTTGGTGACCGCTTCCACCAAATTGGCAACATCAACATTAAATTCCTGAACCAAATCATCAAATCCAATCTCAGTGTCTTCGATGGTGTCATGCAAAACACCGGCAATAAGGGTATCAATGTCGACCCGCATTTCCGCCAAAATGGCGGCCACGGCAATGGGGTGGGTAATATAAGGTTCACCGGATTTGCGGATTTGCTTTTCATGGGCATAAGCACCGTAATGAACCGCTTTTCGCAAAGCTGACTTTTCTTCGTCGTTGAGGTAGAGGTTGGTGTTTTCTTTGAGC
The DNA here is from genome assembly GCA_008501575.1 of Pseudomonadota bacterium. Lineage (GTDB taxonomy): Bacteria > Pseudomonadota > Gammaproteobacteria > Xanthomonadales > Marinicellaceae > Marinicella. The sequence goes on along the minus strand of QQUO01000184.1, from coordinate 3,957 downwards.
TTCTTAAAGGCAACTTGAACCGCTTTATGGCTCATGGTGTCAGAAGTGAAGGACAAACTTACCATCACTCCTGACACCTCATAATGACTATGTTATCTGGGCAACATTTAATCGTTGTCTTCATTGTCCTGGGTCTCAGCAGCGGCATTCCAAGCTTCCAGCTCTTTTGCACGCTTTGCTTCCAGTTCCAATTCAACCAATATTTCATTGTTTATTTTGCCTTCTGCAATCTCTCGCAAAGCCAAAACGGTGGGCTTATCATTTTCTTCATCCACCATTGGCTCTTGACCATTGGCAATTAAACGGGCGCGCTTAGACGCCATGATAACCAAATCAAAACGATTCGGTACTTTCTCTAAACAATCTTCTACGGTCACACGTGCCATGTTATTTCCTATATATATTTTGCGCAATCGCGCATTTTAATCCAATCAGTCAGGATTTTCAAAATTAATTGTCACTGAAACCGCCACAAAGCAAGGTTTTGACGGGTTTTAAGGTGCTTTTAGTCACATTCAGCGGTCGGGTCGGTTGCCATACTGTTCCCGGTAGCGTTCATCATCCGTTATTAACGGCTCATATTCAATCACTTGTGCATCTATTGTAGCCGCTTGATAATAATCCAGGTCCTTATTATTTCTTAAATTTTTTAATATTCGAACCGCCTGGTAATTCTGGCCCAATAAATGCGCCCGTTTTGCCATCGCCTGACCGGCCGCGATCGGCTTCATGGCATTATAATTGGCAATCGCCAACATATCTTGAAAATGGGGATTGTCAGGCTGTTGATAACTCAGCTTACGAATGTTACTGATGGCTTGATCCAAATTAGCCAAATTATCAGACTGCATCAGTATTTGGGCCGTTTCTTCCAGCACCAGATTATTTTCAGGGTATTGTGTTAGTAATTGTTTAATGTAATCATTTGCCTGTTTAGAATCAATTCGACTCAGATTTTGGGCTTTTAAAATTTCCACCAACACCTTGGTTTCAGCATCGGTGTTAATTTTTTCAATGGTCGCCAGTGACTGCTTATACGCATTTTTGTGATACTGGTATAAGGCACGACCATACAAAAATGCCGCTGGCGAATCATTCGATTGACGCTCAATATCATAATAAGCATTTAAACCATCAAATTCACTGGCTGTCAGTACCCGTAAGCGTTCTTTAACAAAACCATACATGGTTGATTCTTGATAAACTTTAGGTGCAAAATTCTTGCTGCGATTTTTGGCTTCAGTCACACGATTAACTGATAAGGGGTGGGTGCGCAGATATTCAGGCAGCTGGTAACGTGGATCCACCCGGTTTTTGGTCATGAGTTTGGCAAAGAATCCGGCCATTCCTTCAGGGTTCAAATCGGCATTATAAAGGGTGTTGATGCCCACCCGATCTGCTTCATATTCATGATAACGGGTAAAATTTATGGCCAATTGTTGTTGTAAAGCCGCCATGGATGAAGCAATGGCAATGGGGGTATCTCCACTGGCACCGGCACTGGCGGCGGCCGCTGCAGCCAACATTCCCAACATAATGGGAATGGTGGTTTTTTGTTGTTTGGCAATCATACGAGAAATATGGCGCTGGCTGACATGGGCAATCTCATGGGCCAACACCCCGGCCAATTCGCTTTCATTGTCTGTTTCCAAAAACAGTCCTGAGTAAATTACGATAAGACCACCGGGATAGGCAGAGGCATTAATAACATCTGCCGGCACCACAAAAAAATCATACGTTTGGCTGGGTTTATCGGAATGAGCCGCTAAGCGATAACCCAAATGATAAATGTAAGAAGCCACCACCGGATCAGTCATAATCATTTGATAAGTATACATTTGCTGTTTGATTTCTTTTCGATAGCGCGCTTCGGTATCTTCTGACATCACAGCATCAGAAGGATTACCTAAATCAGGCAATTTCACCTGGGCATACGCCAGCGGCTGCCAGAGACTGACAAACAAATAGATGATTAAAACAAATTTCATGGTCATATTGTATAATTCAGACTGTTAATTTACGCTTAAATTCAATAACGATAACTTATTTTACGTCATTACCCACATAAATATGCGTCTTTGTTTATTAATCAACCCCACCGATCACTGGCAACACGCCGTCAAGTATGCCCATCAATTGGCCATGGCCACTGAAGACAAACATCAATTAATCGGTGTTTTCTTTTATGGTACCGCCGCAAACATCATCACCGACTCACAAGAACAAAGCAAATGGCAGTCTTTAGCAAAAACACCTTTGTATATTTGCCGTACCATGATGGATGACTTTAAGCTGTCAGATGAATCGCTGGAACAAGCATTTACGGTTATCGGAATGGCACCTTGGATTGGGCTGATGGAACAAGCCGATCGCATTGTCGAGATTATTTGATGCACACTTTATTTAACATTTACCCCGATCAAAGCAGACAACGGCTGGAGCAAACACATTTGTTGATTTTGGCATTACTTAATTTTGATCATACTGTACACATTGTTTTTCATAAAGGAAGTGAACAATTCATCAAAGAAAATGCAGATTTGAGCAAAAAATGGCAGGCATTGCCGTTATACGGTGCCCATGATTTTTGGTTTTTTAATGGACAACATGACAACCTAAACGATCAACAATACCGCAGAATCAAACAACGGGCAGATTTTATTTCATGAGTACCTTACATCAATACCGATGGTTTAACCTCGATCACTGTAAACAACGCCTGGATTTAATTGAGGCTGAAGATACCTTGCTTATTTATGGCGAATTCACTGCCCAAGATCAACAACAGTTCATTGCAGCGACTGAATTATTGGACATTCAATGCCATTGGTTGAATGAATCACCGCAATCATCACCGGGAATTACTAACATCAATTATCAGCAATGGTTGACCTTAATCGCAGAACACGATAAAACACACACATGGAAATAACCACCCCGGCACTTGATGAACACGGACATTTACTGGACCCAGCTGATTGGTCCTATCAGGTGGCTGAGCATTTGGCACAACAAGACGGGCTCACATTAACATCTGCCCACAAAGAAATTATTTTCGCCGTTCGTGACATTTATCAAGAGACCGGCGACACACCTCCAATGCGGTTATTAATCAAGGTATTGCGACAAAGATTGCATGAAAACATCGATTCACGCCATCTTTATCAATTATTCCCCGATGGCCCGGTAAGATTTGCCAGTAAATATGCCGGATTACCGAAACCCAAACATTGTATGTAGAAAAAAACCATGAAAAATGAAATTATTGTTTACAGCACCCAGGTATGCCCTTATTGCGTGGCGGCCAAAAACCTATTGACCAGTCAAAATTTGGCCTATCAGGAAATTATGGTGGATAAAGATCCGAAACAACGGGCCATCATGATGGACAAAAGCGGTCGCACCTCAGTGCCCCAGATTTTTATAAATGGCACCCATGTGGGTGGTTTTGATGAATTAAGCGCCAAGCTGCGCAACAATGAGCTCGATGAATTACTGCTGTAAACAGTGACTTTACTCTGCCTCAGTGGCCAACAACGTTCGGGGCCATGATTGAATAACGGCATTCACTAAAGTGGCCAGGGGAATGGCAAAAAACACCCCCCAAAAGCCCCACACGCCACCAAAAAACAACACCGCCACAATAATGGCCACCGGATGCAGATTATTAACTTCTGAAAATAACCATGGCACCAGCACATTACCATCCAAAATTTGAATGACGCCATAAGACATCATGACATAAGCAAACGGTGCCGTCCAACCGAACTGAACAAAAGCCACTAAGGCAATGGGGAATGCCACGGCCACGGCACCGATAAAAGGTACCAGTACCGAAAACCCGGTGATGGTTGCTAATAAAATGGCGTATTCCAAATCCAGAAACACAAACACAATATAAGTAATTAGACCGACCAGCAGTATTTCAAAGGCTTTACCACGCACGTAATTTCCAAT
>QQUO01000340.1 GCA_008501575.1 Pseudomonadota bacterium | reverse complement strand
CCCTTAAATTACGCCAGGATTCAGACGTGTTAGACACCTGGTTTTCTTCGGCATTGTGGCCTTTTGCCACTTTGGACTGGCCGGAAAATAGTGATGAATTGAAAAACTTTTACCCGGGCAATGTCCTGGTAACCGGCTTTGATATTATCTTTTTCTGGGTGGCCAGGATGATTATGATGGGCATCAAGTTCATGGACGAGGTGCCCTTTAAAGAAGTTTATATTCACGGTCTGGTACGTGATTCCCACGGTCAAAAAATGTCCAAATCCAAAGGCAATGTACTTGACCCTTTAGATGTTATTGATGGCATTGGTCTCAAGCAATTAATGGCTAAACGCACCCAGGGATTAATGCAAGATCAGCCACAGAAAATCCAAGCCATTAAAGACCAAACGGCACAAGATTTCCCCGAAGGCATAAAAGCCTACGGCTGTGATGCTTTGCGTTTCACCTTTGCTTCCCTGGCCAGCACCGGTCGTGATATAAATTTTGACATGGGCCGGGTTGAAGGCTACCGCAACTTTTGCAATAAGATCTTTAATGCCGCACGTTTTGTGTTAATGAATTGTGAGGATTTTGATATTACCATCAAAAAATCCTACGCACCCAGTACCACCGAACGCTGGATAACATCAAGATTACAACAGTGTATTGCTGATTATCGCAAACACCTTGACAGTTATCGTTTAGATTTAGCCAGCCAGGTTATTTATGATTTTTTCTGGAACAAATACTGTGACTGGTTCCTGGAAATGGCCAAGCCCTTATTAAAAACTGACCAGAAACCCCATGTCCAATACACCCTGCTCACCGTCTTAGATCAAGCCTTGCGTTTATTACACCCGATTATGCCGTTTTTGACCGAAGAAATCTGGCAAGCGGTGGCGGAAAAACTAACCTTGGGTAGTCAATCCATTATGATTTCTGCCTTCCCGGTGGCCAACCCACAAAAAGTGGATGATGAGGCTGATGACGACATTCAATGGCTTAAGCAATTAACCTTAAGTGTGCGTCAAATTCGGGCTGAAATGAACATCCCGCCGGGCAAACCACTGCAGGTTTTACTCAGCGACTACTGTGACAAAGATGTCACCAATGTGGCTAAATACCATAGCTTAATTCACACTTTAGCCAGATTAGAAGGCCTTGAGTTGTTGGCTGAAAATAGCGAAGAACCCCCTTCTGCCACTGGTTTAATCGGCACCACCAAAGTGTTGATACCTTTGGCCGGCTTGATTGATATAGACGAAGAGATGCAACGCATCGATAAGAACATCGCTAAAGTGGCGCAAGAAATTAAACGCGCCCAAGGCAAACTAAATAACGACAAGTTTACCGCCAAAGCGCCTGAATCCGTGGTCAATGCTGAGCGCGAAAAACTACAAGAAAATCAAACCGCACTTAAAGAGCTCAAAGAGCAACGCAGTAAACTCGACCAGCTTTAAGCTGAATATTTCAGGTAACAATGGAAATTTGGGATCATCGTTAATAATGGCCGCATTTTTATCATGTGGCCGTTTAATTTTTTGTTCTTAATAATCGCAGCACACATCTTACGGACACCCGATCTGCTGTGCTAATTCATCAAAGTAATATATTCGTCACGCTATCAAATATCCCTCGCATTAGGTAAAATGATAAATTAATTAAACAGTTTTTTATCATGCCGAAATACTTTGCTTGCATATTCATTGGCCTATCGACTTTGTTGCAGGCTGCTTGCCCCGAAGACAAGGCCTACCCCAATAATATGTTTCCTGAACTGGACATCGAAACCAGCCTGGGTAGCCTAACAGTGGAATTGGATCGCTTAAAAGCACCGTTGACGGTTAATCATTTATTACATCTGATTAAAAACAAACGCTACGATAACACCTTGATTCATCGGGTGGTGCCGGGGTTTGTAATTCAAGCCGGTGCTTTTACCAGTGATTTAGATGAGGTCAAAACCTGTGGTACCGTGGTGAATGAATCGGGAAATGGCTTAAAAAACACCCGCGGTAGTTTATCCATGGCACGCTATAATGATCCCCATTCAGCCGCTTCCAGTTTTTTTATAAATCTGGGTGAAAACAACAATTTAGACCCAAGTGCAGATGGATGGGGTTATGCGGTGTTTGGCTATATCACGGCTGGCATGGACGTAGTGGATAAAATCGCAGCCGTTCAAACCCATTACAACGAGCAATTGGATGCCAAAGATGTACCGGTCAAAAATCTCAAAATAATTTCCATACAGGTGAAGCAATGAAATCAGATCTCATCAATTTTGTAAAGGACGAAAATCAATGTACTGTATTCGTACAAGGTGATGTGGATTTGTCCAACTCATCTGAGTTACGAAAAACCATTCTCAGCGCCTTAAAAACTTCACCCCTTGTGGTCGTCGATTTAGCGGATGTCACTTACATTGATTCATCAGGGATTGCCGCTCTGGTGGAAGGCTTACAGTATGGCAACAGCCACCAGAAATCTTTTCGCTTAACGCGCTTGAGCCCACATGTAAAATCCATTATTGAATTGGCACGCTTAGATCAGGTGTTTACCATTAATGACTAAACTCACACAAAAACTGGAATCCCTTGGACAAATAACGGTACAGTCCCTGGAACGACTGGGGTTTGCCATGCGCCTATTTTGGGACAGTTTTTATTGGCTGATTGTGGGCCGCAAATATAAACAGCGTCTGCGTTTTGCCCAAGTGATTAAGCACATCAAAGCAGAAGGGGTCGATGCCTTACCAATAGTGTTGATGCTGGCATTGGTGGTCGGTATGATGCTGGCCATACAATTAATTTATGCACTGCAGGCTTTTGGCGCTCAGTCACAGGTTTTATTGGCCATCGCTAAATCAGTGACCCGTGAATTTTCACCCTTGATAACCGGTATTATTGTGGCCGGTCGCTCAGGTGCCGCGATTGCCGCCCGCATCGGTTCACAAACCGTATCGCAAGAAATTGACGCCTTAAATGTCATGGGTGTGGTACCGGTGCGCTATTTGGTGTTACCGCCCTTATTGGCATTAATTATTTCCATGCCACTGTTAATTATTGCGGCTGATATTGTTGCCATTTTTGGCGGCGCACTGTTTAGTGTAACGAAACTGGACATGAGTATTTCTGCCTATATGGTTGAGTCCTTTAATGTTTTGGTTATCGGTGATATTATGCAGGGTCTGATTAAAAGTGTGGTTTTTGGAATTATTATTGTCCTGGTTGGCGCCACCACCGGTTTTTATGTCACCAATGGTGCCGAAGGGGTGGGTAAAGCCACCACAACAGCGGTGGTGGTATCGATTTCTTTTATCGTTTTTGCTGATATGATTGCCAGTTATTTCCTGACCAAATGAGTAAACAAAATCGAACAACCCCTGAAAAAGTTATCGAAGTCACTGATTTGGTAACCCATTATGGCACCCGCAAAATTCTTGATGGTATGAATTTTGCAGTCGATCGTGGAGAAATACGGGTCATTATGGGGGGCAGTGGTTCGGGCAAATCCACATTACTGTGGTACATACTGGGACTCTATAAGCCAACCTCAGGTCAAATTAAAGTACTGGGCGAAGACATAAACCAAATCAGTTTTAACGAGCATTTAAAACTAAAACAAAATATCGGTGTTTCCTTTCAAAGTGGTGCGTTATTTTCATCCATGACAGTGGGTGATAATGTGGCTTTTCCGTTGCGAGAGTTTACCGATTTGGATGAAAATACCATTCGCATTATTACCCGGATGAAATTAGAAGTGGTCAATTTAGGCGGTTTCCATAAACTCATGCCATCGCAATTATCCGGCGGCATGATCAAACGCGCCGCATTGGCCAGAGCCATTGTTATGGACCCGAAGCTGTTGTTTTTTGATGAACCCTCTGCCGGATTAGATCCGGTGGTGGCTTCAGAAATTGATGATCTAATATTGTCGTTACGTGACAACATGGGCATGAGCATGATTGTGGTCACCCACGAATTGGAAAGCGCTTTTAAAATTGCTGATCGCATTACATTTCTCGACCAGGGCAAAAACTTACTCACGGCCTCGGTTGATGAAGTCAAACAGTCAAAAAATAAACGTATCATGGACTTATTACAGCGCCGCTCACGCCATGATAAACTAGATCCGGACGAATACTTACGGCGACTTACACAGGAAAACTACACACTATCATGAAACAAAAAGTCAGTCATTATTTTTGGGTCGGTTTATTCACCTTGGGCATTGGTATCCTCACCTTGGCTTTACTGGTTATTATGACTGGCCAACAAGCCGACAGTGTCGATTATCACAGTTATTACGACAATGTCACCGGTCTCAGCTACGGCACACCTGTTTATTTCGAAGGCTACCGGGTTGGTCAAATTGAAACCATTGCGCCTGAGTTTGAAGTTAACAAAGTTCGCTTTAAAGTCACATACAGTGTTTTCAAAGAATGGCAAATACCCAGTAATTCCACCGCGCAAATAAATGCCGGCGGCTTAATTGCCGACATGTCCATTAATATTAACGGTGGAGATGCCCGAACCTATTTTGAAGCTGATGATGTTATCCCGGGAAAACCCCCATCTGACTTGTTTACTCAGTTGGCCAAAACCTCTGACAAGATTAACGACCTGACCGATGACAAAATATCACCCATGCTGGACATGCTCAATGAGCGTTTGGATCGCATCACCGGCCAAATTGATCGCGCCTTACCGGATATATTAACCAACATCAAAACCGCCAGTGAAGATTTGGCCGTGGTACTAGAGAACAGCAAAGCCATTGTCAGTGGTGAAAATCAACAAAAAATCACCGACACATTAACAAATTTAACCGCTTTAACGGAACAAGTTAAAGGCTCCATTGACAGCCTGGATCAAGGATTAAATAATATTAATGGTTTAGTGACCGATACCCGCGGGTTGTTAACCGGTGAAAACTCTGAAATGGTCCAAATCTTAAAAGCCGCATCTTATGTTATGCAGCACTTATCCGGACGTATAGAAAACCTGATGAATGACGTGGAGTCCGCCGGTCGCAACCTCAACGAAGCAACCAATGAAATCCGCAAGGACCCCTCAAAATTAATTTTCTCAGGAAAATCAGAAATTAAGGATGAGGAACTATGAAAACCATCATTGCACTGACTTTTATTCTGCTAACACTGACTGCCTGTGGTAATCAACAGGCCAGCATTAAACAGTATTACCGAATTAACGCAGACCAGGACATCAGTCTAAGCACCAGCCATCAAAGCCTGCGAGCATCCGTGGTTATCTCCCGTCCCAAAGCCTTAAGTATCTTAGGTGGCCGTCCCATGGTGGCCACTAAAACTGATGGTGCATTGGTGCAATTAAATAACCACTACTGGCTGGAATCACCCACCATTTTATTACATGACACTTTAAAAAACTGGGCCGAACATCACTGGCAACATATTCAGACAAGTGCGGCTTTTAATGAACGCCATGACCGCTTAGACACTCAGATTCTGGCGTTTGAGAAAGATGGCAAGTACGCCAAAGTCAGCCTACAATTTGTCTTAACAGATGCCGATGGCCACATTTTAATCGATCAAACATTGACACAAAACCTCACCATTCAGGGCGATGGTTATGCACATTTTGTTCAATCCATTAATCTGGCAGTCACTCATATTCTCAGTGACCTTAACCAAACCCTCAACAGCTTAT